>NZ_VFUE01000008.1:0-270211 GCF_006441495.1 Mesorhizobium sp. B2-6-4 | reverse complement strand
GTAGATATCGGTGCCGACAATGCCGAGCAACAGACCGAGCACGACCATCGCCAGCGCCTTGACGATCGAACCGTGCGCAAGCGCGACCGACGAGACGAGGCCGACGACCATCAGCGAAAAATATTCGGCCGCGCCGAATTCCAGCGCGATCGAGGTCAGCGGCGGGGCGAAGATGGCGACGAGGAAGGTCGACACCGTGCCGGCGAAGAACGAACCGATCGCCGCGATCGCGAGTGCCGCGCCGGCGCGGCCGTTCCTGGCCATCTGATAGCCGTCGATCGCCGTGACGGCCGAGGACGATTCGCCGGGCATGTTGATGAGAATGGCTGTGGTCGAGCCGCCATATTGCGCACCGTAATAGATGCCGGCGAGCATGATGAGGGAGGAAACCGGGTCGCCGATCTGAAAGGTGATCGGCAAGAGCATGGCGATGGTCGCGGTGGCGCCGATCCCGGGCAGGACGCCGATCAGCGTGCCAAGAAGGACGCCGATCAGGCAGAAACCAAGGTTCGTCAGCGATGAAGCGGTCGAAAAGCCGAGCGCCAGATTGTCGAGGAGCTCCATGCTCATCTCCTCACAATGGCAGCCATGGGCCAAAGCGCCGGAACGGAAGGCCGAGTGCGTAGCTGAAGACGAAAAATGCAAACAGGGTCAGGCCGGTCGACAGCACGAACGCGGTCAGCGGTTTCATGCGGCCGCTGGCGAACGATGCGATCAGCGCCGTCAGGAAGATTGACGGAATGAAGCCGAGGCCGCGCACCGTCAGGCCGAAGAAGATCGGAGCGGGAAGGATGAACAGCGAGCCGCGCCACGCAATGTAGCCGATCGGATCGCCCTCGAATCGCACCGCCTGGAAGAGGATGACGAGGCCAAGCAGGATCAGCACGATCGCCAGCACCAGCGGGAAATAGCCCGGCCCCATGCGGAAGGCGGTGCCGATTTCCAGGCCGAGCGACTGCAACGCGAAAAATGCGCCGAAAACGATGAACAGCGCAGCGCATATGCCGTTCGTCCTGTCGATTGCGAAAGCCTTCATGACATTCCTCCCAGGCTGCGGGCGCGCGACGATACCGAAGCGAGAACGGGGCGCCGGCGGCGCCCCGTTCAAACCTCAGTCGGCGTACTGGCCGGCGGCTTCGATGATCGGCTTCCAGCGAACGATCTCGTTTTCCAGCTTGGCCTTCAGCGCGGCCGGCGTCGCGTCGGCCTGCTGCGACGGCCTGGTGCCGAGCTCGGCGAAGCGGGCGGCGACGTTCTCGTCCTTCAGCGCGACCTGCAGGGATTTCGACAGCCGTTCGGTGATCTCCGCCGGAGTGCCCTTGGGGGCATAAAGACCGTGCCAGATGCTGACCTGCACGTCGGGAAGGCCGGCTTCCGTCGTCGTCGGGACATCGGGCAGCACATCGAGGCGCTCCGGCGAGGTGACGGCGTAAGCCTTGATCGTGCCGCCCTGGATCTGCTTGGTGGTGTTGGTCGTCTGGTCGCACATGATGTCGACCTGGCCGCCGAGGAGATCGGTCATGGCCGGGCCGGTGCCCTTGTAGGGGACGGTGACCAGCGGCGTCTTGATAGCGCTCATGAACAGCATGCCGCAGAGATGCGAGGCAGCACCTATGCCGGCATTGGCTACGGTGACGCTATCCTTGTTGGCCTTGGCGTACTCGACCAATCCCTTCAAATCGGCCGGCTCGAGGTCCTTTCGGCCAACGATGGTCATTGGCACCTCGGTGACGAGGCCGACATATTCGAAGGCGTTCAGCGTGTCGTAGGCGAGCTTTCGGTAGAGTGTGGCACTGGTGGCCATGCCGATGTGATGGAGGAGCAGGGTGTAACCGTCCGGCTCGGCCTTCGCGACGCGGCCAGCGCCCAGCGTGCCACCGGCGCCGCCGACATTCTCGACGATGACCTGCTGGCCGAGATCCTTGGACATAGCTTCCGCGACAAGACGCGTGACCGTGTCGGTCGGGCCGCCGGCCGCAAACGGCACCACGACGGTGATGGTGCGTTCGGGATAGGTTTGCGCGCCTGCGGCGACCGGATAAAGCGTGACGGCCACGGCGGCAGCCAGAGCGGCGACAAATCTTCTCATCGTGATTTCCTCCCAGAGCTTAAATCTTCAACCGCTGCGCGGAGTTCTCCTCGACACCGGCTGCACGGGTACAACTAGGGCAGGCTAACAGATTGCAATCGTACTCAAATGGCAAAGTGCTGATATCCGCAACCGTTCTGAATTGCGATCCATGAGGCGGCCGGACCATCGGAGGAACGACTGTCCCGGCTGGATCGGGGCACGCCAAGCGCGCGCCGTCTGTCTGGAAGATGATCCGCCCGGCCTGGCCCTTGCTCGCGGCCGGTGATTTGCTAGGTGCTTTGCAGGTTTGAGCGAGGGCGACCCATGAACCATCACGACACAAGCGGCGTTCCGATTATCGAAACGACGCGCGCCATCCTGCGAGCGCACCGGCTGGAGGATTTCGACGCCTATGTCGCCATGTGGGCCGATCCGGTCGTCACCCGCTTCATCGGCGGCAGGCCGCGCACGCGAGAAGAGAGCTGGATGCGCTTCCTGCGTCACGCCGGGCTCTGGTCGCTGCTCGGCTACGGTTTCTGGGCGATCGAGGACAAGGCGACGGGCCGTTTCGTCGGTGAGGCCGGGTTTCACGACCTCAAGCGCGATATGGAGCCGCCGATAGAGGGCATTCCGGAGGCCGGGTGGGCGCTCGCTCCGGCCGCCCACGGCGCCGGCCTCGCCACCGAGATCGTCAGCCGCGTGCTTGGCTGGGGCGACGAGACCTTCGGACGTGGCAAAACCGTCTGCATCATCGACCCCGAAAACACCGCTTCCTTGAACGTGGCGACGAAGTGCGGCTACCGGGAGGTGGCGCGGACCATCTATCACGAAACCCCGACCATCCTGCTGGAGCGGTTGGCCTGAGCACTCGCCAAGTGCCTAAAGCGCGCGGCGTCGAAACGGATTCATGCGCTGCGCCTAGCTTTCTTGTTTTACGTCGTTCTCCCAAAGCCGAGGTCCCTTTGGGCGGCATGCATTAGCGGTCGTTCCGCAAAGGCGTCGAAATGATCCGAGAACGCCGTCTGCTCCTGATAACCGCGCCGGGACTGGCATTATCCGTTTGCACCGCGGCTTCGCGAGCCGCTTCATCGAGCATCGAGGCATCCTCGCCGAAGGCGCGGGTGGCACTGGCCGCCGCCTCGAGCAGCGGCCGCCGCATGCGCCGCAGGAAGGCCGCGTCGACGCGTGTGCTCGGGCCGGCCAGGGTCAAGGCGCCGAGCAGAACCCGCCCAGGCCCGAACACCGGCGCCGAGACGCCCGCCGTCTGCGGGTCGCGGTCGCCGATGGCGAGGCAGTTGCAGGTCTTGCGGATGGTTTCGTACGGTTCGCCCGGCTGTCCGGAAAACGCCGCCAGCACACGCCCGCCGGAGCCCACCAGCAACGGCAGGACGTCACCCTCGCGGATCGTATAGCGGATAGGATGCTTGGACTCGACGCGATAGAGACAGGTGCGCACGTCTCCCGACCGGACATAGAACGCAACGCTTTCCCAGCTTAGCTCGCAGAGATCGCGCATGATCGGCAGCAGGATGTCGACCGCCACGACCGACCGCTGATAGAGCGCGCCGAGCCGGAAGCTGGCCGGTCCGATGCGGTAGCGTCCGTCGTCCAGGCGTTCGAGCAATTGTCCGCGCAAAAGCGAATTGGCCAGCCGCAGAATGGTGCTCTTATAGAGGCCGGTTCGGGCCGCGATCTCGGAAAGGCTGAGCGAGCGGTCCGCCGTGGTGAATGCATCGAGGATGGCAATGGCCCGGTCAAGCGCGGCAACACCGTCGGCTGACGCGCTCCGGATTTCGATGCCAGCTGGTTTGCCTGCCGAATTCATTGGTTCCCAGTCGAACAAAGGTCGAGCGGCGCGATTGTGTCGCGCAGCTCAAGCATTCTGTCCAGCAGAATATCGTTCCTGTTGACGGAACGCGGTAAAGTCTGCTTGAACTCAAGCACGGGTCTGGTTTCAGGCGCGTTTTTGGCGGGCACCGGAGGAGGTGTCGTGATTTGGAGGAATCCCATGCTGAACAGACGCAAATTTTTGATGAGCACCGCTGCCGCGGGGGCCGCCGGGCTGGTGGCGTCGCGTCTTTCTCCCGCCTTTGCCCAAGGCACGCCACAGATCCAGATTTTCGTGCCGGCGGCGCCCGGTGGCGGCTGGGACCAGACCGCGCGCACGATGGACCAGGTGCTGCGCAGCGAGAAGCTGATCTCCGGCTCGCAGATCACCAATGTCGGCGGCGCCGGCGGCACGGTCGGGCTGCCGCAATTCATCAGTCAATGGAACGGCAAGGGCAATTCGCTGATGGTTGGCGGCATGGTCATGGTCGGCGCCATCATCGCCAACAAGGCTGCCAATAATTTGACGCAGGTCACGCCGATCGCCCGGCTCACCGGCGAGTTCGAAGCGCTGGTGGTGCCGGCGGCCTCGCCGTTCAAGACGGCCGCCGACTTCGTCGCCGCGCTTAAAGAGGATCCGACGAAGGTTCCCGTCGCCGGCGGCTCGGCCGGCGGTTCGGACCATATCCTGTTCGGCCTGATCGCCAAGACGGCGGGCGTGCCGGCGACAAACCTGTCCTACGTGCCGTTCGCGGGCGGCGGCGAGGCGCTGTCAGCGCTGCTCGGCAACCAGGTGGCGGCGGGCATTTCCGGCTTTGGCGAGTTCTCCGAACAGGTCAAGGCCGGGGCGCTCAGGCTGCTCGCCATTTCCGCCGACAAGCGGCAGGAGGGCATCGATGCGCCAACGCTGAAGGAAGCCGGCATCGACGTCGAACTGTTCAACTGGCGCGGCGTCTTCGCACCCCCCGGCGTCTCCGATACCGATAAGGCGGCGATGATCACGCTGGTCGAGACCATGGCCAAGAGCGATGCCTGGGCCACGGAATGCAAGAACCGCAACTGGACGCCCATCCTGCTCACCGGCGACGACTATGCGAAGTTCCTTGCCGAGGATACGGCTCGCATCGAAGCCATCCTCAAGGATCTCGGGCTCGCCTGATTTCCCTGAAGGGGGCGGGTCCATGGTCCGCCCTTTTTCCTCCCGCCGTTCGCATGGACATGCGATCCACCGGGGATAAAAATAGGATAAAAGCCGGCTGTGAGACGCCGGCTGTCTTGGGAGGACATTCATGAGCACCAGCGACCAGCAGGCTGCGTCCTCGCGCCTTGCCGTACCCGAACTGCTGATCGGCATCGGGCTTCTGGCCTGTGCCGGGGCGGTCGCCTGGCAGACCTTGGCGATCCCGGTGTCGCCGCTCTACTCCAAGGTCGGCCCGACCGTCTTTCCCTACCTCACCATGTTCGGCCTGGTGGTTCTTTCGCTCCTGCTCATCGTCGCCGCACTGCGCGGCGGCTGGCAGCCGGAGGAGGAAAAGGAGACGCCGACCGACTGGAAGGCGATGGGCTTCGTCGTCATCGGCCTTGTCGCCAACCTGCTCCTGATCCAGCCGCTCGGCTTCACCGCGGCATCCGTCATCATGTTCGTTCTGGTCTGCTACGGCTTCGGCAGCCGGCATACGCTGCGCGATGCGCTCACTGGCCTCGTGCTGGCGCTGGCCGCCTATTTCGGCTTCGCCAGGGCGCTCGGCGTCAA
Organism: Mesorhizobium sp. B2-6-4; assembly: GCF_006441495.1. Taxonomy (NCBI): domain Bacteria; kingdom Pseudomonadati; phylum Pseudomonadota; class Alphaproteobacteria; order Hyphomicrobiales; family Phyllobacteriaceae; genus Mesorhizobium; species Mesorhizobium sp. B2-6-4. Next base: position 264,560 of record NZ_VFUE01000008.1, on the reverse strand, counting down.
TATCGGCGCCGGTTTCATCGAGAACCAGCTGAATACGGTAATCGATGCGTTCACCAGCACGCTGAGGGGCTGACGCCATGGAAACGCTAGGCCATCTGGCACACGGTTTCGCCGTCGCCTTCACTCCGGTCAACCTTCTGTGGTGCCTGCTCGGCACCACGCTTGGCACCGCCATCGGCGTGCTGCCCGGCCTCGGACCGGCGCTGACCATCGCGCTGCTTCTGCCGATCACCTACCAGGTTGCGCCGGAGGCCTCCTTCATCCTGTTTGCCGGCATCTATTACGGGGCCATGTATGGCGGCTCGACGACCTCGATCCTGCTCAACACGCCAGGCGAAAGCGCTACCATCGTCACCGCGCTGGAAGGCAACAAGATGGCCCGGTCCGGGCGCGGCGGCGCCGCACTTGCCACCTCGGCGATCGGCTCCTTCGTCGCCGGCACTCTCGGCACGCTGGGCGTCGCCTTCCTGGCGCCTATCGTGGTCAGGTTCGCGCTGGCCTTCGGCCCGGCCGAATATTTCTCGCTGATGGTGCTGGCCTTCATCACGGTTTCGGCGGTGCTCGGCTCGTCCTCGGTGCGCGGCTTGACCAGCCTGTTCGCCGGCTTTGTTATCGGCATGATCGGGGTCGACCTGCAGACCGGCCAGCCGCGCTTCACCTTCGGCATGACCGAACTGCTCGACGGCGTCGACGTCATCATCGCCGCCGTCGGCCTGTTCGCCGTCGGTGAGACGCTCTACATGGCCTCGCGCCGTTATGCCGGCAAGGACGAGATCGTGCCGCTGAAGGGCTCGCTCTATATGACGGCGGCCGAATGGAGGCGCTCGTGGAAGCCCTGGTTGCGCGGCGCCGCGATCGGCTTCCCGATCGGCGCCATGCCGGCCGGCGGCGCCGAGATCCCGACCTTCCTGTCCTATGCCATCGAAAAGAAGCTTTCGAAGCACAAGCAGGAATTCGGCACGGTTGGCGCCATCGAGGGCGTAGCCGGTCCGGAGGCCGCCAACAATGCCTCGGCTGCCGGCGTGCTGGTGCCGATGCTGACGCTCGGGCTGCCGACCTCGGCGACGGCGGCAATCATGCTTTCGGCCTTCCAGAGCTACGGCATCAATCCAGGCCCGCTGCTTCTGACGACACAAGGCAACCTGGTCTGGGGACTGATCGCCAGCCTGTTCATCGCCAACGTCATTCTCGTCATCCTCAATCTGCCGCTGATCGGGCTTTGGGTGCGGCTGCTGAAGATCCCGGCGCCGCAGCTCTATGCCGGCATCCTGGTTTTCGCCACCGTCGGCACCTACGGCATTTCGCAGTCGCCGATCGACCTCGCCATCCTCTATCTCCTGGGTGCTGCCGGCTTCCTGATGCGGCGCTTCGATTTCCCGACCGCGCCCGTCATCATCGGCATGATCCTGGGACCGCTCGCCGAAACCCAATTCCGCCGCGCCATGACGATCTCGAACGGCGACTGGTCGGTGTTCTACAAGCACCCGCTGTCGCTGACCCTGCTGACGCTGGCCTTCATCGGCCTGGTCGGGCCGCATATCTGGGCCTACATCGAACGCCGCCGATTGCGGGGGCCGGAGCATGTGCCGGGCGATGCCTGATCGATTTGAAGTGACATGACAGACCTGCTTTCCGGCATTCGCGTGCTCGACCTGACCAACGTCCTGGCCGGGCCCTACTGCGCCTACCAGTTGGCGCTGCTCGGCGCCGACGTCATCAAGGTCGAGGCGCCGCAAGGCGGCGACCTGGCGCGACAGCTCGGCGGTTCGCCGGAACTCAACCAGGCCGGCATGGGCGCTTCGTTCCTGGCTCAGAATGCCGGCAAACGCTCCGTCGTGCTCGACCTCAAGAAGGAAGCCGAGCGCGAACGCTTCCTCGACCTGGTCGCCAGCGCCGATGCGCTGGTGGAAAACTTCCGCCCCGGCGTCATGGGCCGGCTTGGCCTCGGCTACGAGGCGCTGAAGGCGGTCCGCCCCAACCTTGTCTACTGCGCGATATCGGGCTTCGGCCAGACCGGGCCGATGCGCGACAATCCGGCCTATGACCAGATCATCCAAGGCCTTTCGGGCATTATGAGCATCACCGGCACGCCGGAGACGGCACCCTTGCGGGTCGGCTATCCCGTCGCCGACACGCTGGGCGGACTGGTCGGGGCCTTCGCCATCGTCTCGGCGCTGGTAAGGCAGAAGACGAGCGGCGAGGGTGCTTTTCTCGACGTGTCGATGCTTGAATGCACATTGTCGGCGCTTGGCTGGCCGGTTTCCAACTATCTGACGGCCGGGGTCGATCCCAAGCCGATGGGCAATGAGAACATGACGGCGGCACCGTCGGGCGCCTTTCGCACCGGCGACGGTCTGCTCAACATCGCCGCCAACAAGCAGGAGCAGTTCGTAACGCTTTGCCGGCTTATCGAACGGCCGGAGCTGGCGTCGGATCCACGCTTTGCCGAGCGCGAGACGCGCAAGCGGAACCGTGCGGCGCTGAAGATCGAGATCGAGGGGGCCCTGGCGAATGGCCCGGCGGCTGCGTGGGAAGAAAAACTGAACCGCGCCGGGGTGCCGGCGGGCAGGGTGCTGACGATCCCGCAAGTGCTGGCCGAACCGCAGGTGCTGGAGCGCCAGATGACCAGGGCTTTCGACGGCGTGGCTGACATGGAGAGACCGCTGACGGTTCTGCGCGGCGGCTTCATGGTCGATGGCACGGCTCCATTGCCGGCCTCCCCGCCACCGGCCCTGGGCGAGCACATGGACGAGGTTTTCGCCGGCCTGTCGCCGCGAGCGAAGACAAAGGCACTCACATGAACGAGCAAAAGACGATATGAGTGAGCAAAAGACGGGCCGCGAGCGTGCAGAGGAGTGGTGGCAGACCGGCATTATCGAAATGCGGCCGGGCGTCATCCGGCTGCGCGGCTATGAAATCCAGGACCTGATCGGCCGCGTCAGCTTCCCGGCTGTCATCTGGCTGATGCTGCGCGGCGAATTGCCCAGCGAGGAACAGGCCGCGCTGCTCGGCATTGCGCTGGGCGCCGCAGTCGACCACGGGCCGCAGGCGCCGTCGATCGCCATCGCCCGCATGGCGGCGACCTGCGGTGTCGGCATCAACAGCGCCATGGCTTCGGCCATCAACGTGCTTGGCGACGTCCATGGCGGCGCCGGCGAGCAGGCGCTTGCCTTCTATGGCGACATTGCCGCGGCGCTCGATGGCGGCACGACGCTGAAAGAGGCTGTCTCGGGGCGGCTTGACCGGTTCTTTGCCGGGGAAAAGGGCTACGTGCCGGGGCTGGGCCATCGCTTCCATCCGGTCGACCCGCGCGCGCCGCGCCTGATGGAACTGACTCGGGAGTTTGCCGCGCGCGGCGTGATCCATGGCCGCTTCGCCGATATCGCCGAGGCGATCGAGGCGGAGGTCGCGCGGCGCAAGGGCAAAAAGATACCGCTCAACATCGATGGCGCGACCGCCGTCATTTACGGCGAGCTCGGCTTTCCGCCACCGCTAACGCGGGGGCTTTTCGTGCTGTCGCGCTCGGTCGGCATCCTGGCGCATGCCTGGGAACAATCCCAGCAAGCCGAGCGGAACAAAGGTCCGCTGCCACGCGAATGGCTGTGGGCCTATGCCGGGACGCCAGTGCGACCGCTCCCCGAAGAGGACGGCGCCGGGGCGTGAGGCCTTTACGTAGGGCCGATTTGTGCCGGCTGGGGAAGCTTCAAGGTCCTTACCAGCGTCGAAAGTTCGGGTTCGTCGATGAGCATGGCCGCATCGGCCGGCGCCAGCCAGGCCCGTTGCCGCCGTTTGGCTTCCTGCCAGTCGGCGAGCTCTTGCGTTACTTCCAACAGATAGACGATGACATCGACGCGCACGAACCGGTTGGCCAGCCGCTTCCAATAGGAATAGGTGCCCGCCGGCTGCTTCAGGGTCTTGCCGAGCACGCCCGCTTCTTCCTGCGCCTCGATGGTGGCCGCCTTGCGTCCGCTCTTGCCTTTCATCGGCCAGCCCTTGGGTACGATGAAGCGCCTGGTGGTGCGCGAGGTGACCAGCATGACCTCGATGTCGCCGCGCTGGTCCAGCCGAAAAGGGATAGCCGCGACCTGGCGGATCGTCTCGCCCTTCTTGGCCTTGCGCACGGCCTTTTTCTTGGTGGCTGCCATTCGAAAATCCAGTCGGTGCAGTGCCCATACCGTGACGCGGTGTCGTTACAAAACCCAAACTGCGGCAGGGGCACCTGAACGCCCCTACCATGTAAGTCGGCTAAATAAAAGAGAAGCCCGCCTCAGCGGCAGGTGCTTACGGCGGTGTTGCCGATTATCTGCGTCTGGCAGTTCGGCCTGACCCGCGGCACGATGGGCGGGGGCTGTTGCACGATCACCCGGTCCTGAGCCCGATTCTGTTGCTGCTGCTGCTGAAACTGCTGCCGCTGGACACGGTTTTGCAAGGCCTGCAGATCGTTCTGCTGGATCAACGCGTTGTTGTCGACGGAGGGAATGAGCACCTGCGCGGAAGCAGGCAGACGGATGCCCGCCAGCGTCGCGGCTGCCAATGCCGCCGTCATGAAAACCGTTGATGGCCGAAGCGCCAACATCTGCTCATTCCCGCACAAACAAAGTTCCCTCTACATATAGTGCGTTTGTCCCCTCGTGCCACGCCAGAGTGCCGATTAACAGGAAATCGCGTGATCGCGCCCCCTTCGCGGCGGAGGAGAATCTGCCCCGCCGCCCGCATCGCACTTGACGGAAGCGATCGATTCGCCGCTCTATCGGGCTGACGCCGGCCTCGAATTCCATGGCGTCAACGGCGTCGGCATGTCCGTCGGATGTAACGGCGCCTTCGAGGAAACGGTCAAACAGAACGCCGACAGTGCGTCCTTCAGGGTCAGCTTCCAGCTGGCTCAGGGATGGAGCCGGGCAAAAGGGGTCCTTATGAGGAAGCATGCGTATCTGCTGGCGATGCTGGGGGCTGCCTGCATCGCCGGTCTGCCGGCCGCGGCGGCGCAGACAAAAGGCGACAAAGCGGCGGCCGCGCCCGCCGCCAACCAGCCACAGTTGCCCGGCGGCGCATCGGCCCTGTCCGAAACCCATGGCGACTGGGCGGTCAACTGCCAGATATCGGGCGCGGCCAAGGCATGCAGCCTGTCACACCAGCAGTTCAACAAGCAAAGCAACCAGCGTCTGCTGGCGATAGAGCTGTCGAGCAGGACGGGCGAAGACGCGACCGGTACGCTCGCTTTGCCGTTCGGCCTGGCGCTCGCCAAGGGCGTCACCCTGACGATCGACGACCAGAAGCTGGACGGCAGTCTGCAGTTCAACACTTGCCAAGCCGTCGGCTGCCTGGTGCCGGTGGCGTTCGATGCCAACGTCGTCCCCGTGCTCAAGGCGGGCACCACCTTGAAGGTCGATGCCTTCGCGGCGGATACGGGGCAAGCGGTTAGCTTCTCCATCCCGCTCAATGGCTTCGGAAGTGCGCTTGCCCGGACGGCCGAGCTTCTTGCCGACTAGCGGTTCAGCGTTCGACAGAATCGCTAGCTTGCGCTAAGCCTTTGTTTTAGGAATTCCGACGGTCCAGCTCGTCACGCTGCGGTCGTTTTCAGCCGTTCCGCGATCAGGGTGGCGAGCCGGGTCGCCACTTCGTCCTTGCTCATCTCGGGCCATTCCTCGACGCCGGTCTTCGAGACGATGCGAACACGGTTGCGGTCGCCGCCCATCACACCGGATGGGCCGACGCCGCTGGTCTGCGACACGTCGTTGGCGACAATGAAGTCGGCGCCCTTCTTCCTCAGCTTGGCTTCGGCGTTGCGCAAAAGGTCCTGCGTCTCGGCGGCGAAGCCGACCACCAGCGCCGGCCGCTGCTTGTGATGCCCGACGCCCGCAAGGATGTCGGGGTTCTCGATCATGCGCAGCACCGGCGGGCCTTCGCCCGGCGCTTTCTTGATCTTCTCGCCAGCTGGGCTGTCGGTGCGCCAATCGGCGACGGCGGCGACGAATACCGCCGCATCGGCCGGTAGAAGCTGTTCCACGGCATCGCGCATTTCCTGCGCCCGCTCGACGTGGATGGTTTTCACACCAGCCGGATCGGCGATGCTGACGGGACCGGAGACCAGCCTCACGTCGGCGCCGAGCCTGGCCAATGCCGCCGCTATGGCATGGCCCTGCTTTCCCGACGATCGGTTGGCGATGTAGCGAACGGGGTCGATCGGCTCGTGCGTCGGGCCTGACGTGACGATGATCTTCTTGCCGGCCAGCGGCTTGGATCCGGTATCGAGCAGCGCCTCGATGGCGGCGACGATCTCCAGCGGCTCGGCCATGCGGCCTTCGCCAGCCTCGTTGCTCTCGGCCATCTCGCCTTTGGCGGGGCCAACGAAGGTGATGCCATCCTTGTGCAGCGCCGCACGATTGCGCCGCGTCGCCGGATGCGCCCACATTCTGGGGTTCATGGCCGGCGCCATCAGCACCGGCTTGTCGGTGGCCAGGAGCACGGTGGAGGCAAGATCATTGGCGTGGCCGTTGGCGAGCTTGGCCATCAGGTCGGCGGTGGCGGGCGCCACGACTAGCAGATCGGCCTCGCGCGATAGCCTGATATGGCCGACATCGTGCTCGTCATTGCGATCGAAGAGATCGGTAAAGACATGGTCTGCCGAGAGCGCACCGGCCGACAGCGTGGTGACGAATTCCCGCGCAGCCGACGTCATGACCACGCGCACCGCCGCACCCCTTTCACGCAGACGGCGGATCAGGTCGAGTGCCTTGTAGGCGGCGATGCCGCCGCCGATGATGAGCAGGATGCGCTTGCCGGAGAGGCTCATGAAGGACCAGAGATCATCAGCGACTTTCTTCTGATCAAAATCTGCTTTTTGCAGCTCCCGGCCGAATTCGAGGATCTCCTCCGCCGTAACGAAATCCTCGGCACCTTTGAAGGTGGGCGCCACTTCCTTGAGCAGCAGACTTCTTGCCTCCTGCTCCATCGACACACCATGACGGGCAGCCCGCTCGCGCAGTCTTTGTTTCAAATCCTCGTCGAGATTGCGAATGGTCAGGGTACCCATGGCTAACTTTGCCTCCCTGCCATTGGTTGAACCTTGGCCTCGTCCTTGAATGTCAGGCGTCCACCATCGAAGCCTTTCGTGGTCGGAAGCCCAACTGATGCCGCGAGCACATCCCGCGCCTCCTGCTCCATGGAAACGCCGCGCGCGGCACCGCGTTCACGCAATCGCTGCATGACATGATCTTCCAGATTCCGGACAGTAATCCTGGCCATAGTCGCACTCCTGCGCACAATATAGCTATCCCGTCTTTCGACTGCAATGACCGCATTGCTGTCATTGCAGTCACTCAGAGCAGCTTCCAGGCTATATAGACCAGCGTCAGGGCTATCACCCACAGCGCCACGCGGCCGGAGCGGTTGTAGCGCGCTTCGGCCTTTCCGATGGCGCGGGCCGTCGCCTCGTCGAAGCGCAGGCCATGCTCGGCCATCAGGTCGATCTCGCGCGACAGCCGCTCGGTGCGCGCTGCCAACTCGGGGGCTTGGCGGATCAGCGTCAGCATCGCCTTGCCGCCGTCGCGGGCGTCGGCCAGCAGGCCGCTTGGCCCGAGATTTCCTGATATCCAGCCGCTGACCACGGGTTCGGCGGTCTTCCACATGTTGAAGGCCGGATCGAGCGTGCGCGCCACGCCCTCGACCACCACCATGGTTTTCTGCAGGAGGATCAGTTCGGGCCGCGTCGCCATGTCGAAGAGTTCGGTCACCTCGAACAGCAGCGTCAGAAGCTTGGCCATGGAAATGGTCTCGGCCGGCTGGCCATGGATCGGCTCGCCGATGGCGCGGATCGCCTGGGCGAAGGCCGCGACATTGTGCTGGCGCGGCACGTAGCCGGCCTCGAAATGAACCTCGGCGACGCGCAGATAGTCGCGCGTGATGAAGCCGTAGAGGATTTCGGCGAGGAACCGGCGCTCCTTCTTGCCGAGCCTGCCGGCAATGCCGAGATCGACCGCGACGATCGTGCCATCAGCCTCGACGAACAGGTTGCCCGGATGCATGTCGGCGTGAAAGAAGCCGTCGCGCAGCGTATGGCGCAAGAACGACTGGATGAGGTTGGCCGCGATTGCCCTCAGATCGTGTCCAGCGGCGGCGAGTCCGGCGATGTCGTTCATCTTGATGCCGTCGACCCATTCCATGGTCAGCACGTCGCGGCCGGTGCGCTCCCAGTCGACGGAAGGGACGCGAAAGCCCGGATCCTCCCTGGTGCTTTGACCAAGTTCGGAAAGCGCGGCCGCCTCGAGGCGCAGGTCCATCTCGATCTTGGTGGTCTGCGCCAGCGTCTCGGTCACCTCCACGGGCCGCAGCCGGCGTGAGGAGGGGATGTATTTCTCCTGCAGGCGGGCCGCGAGGAAATAGCTTTCGAGATCCTGGAAGAAGCGGCGGCGCACGCCCGGCCGGATCACCTTGACCGCCACCTTCCTGGCGACGCCGCCATCGACGGTTTCAGCGGCATGGACCTGGGCGATGGAGGCCGCGGCGACCGGGTCGCCGAACCGCGTGTAGAGGTCGCCGAGCTTGCGCCCGAGCGAGCCCTCGATGGCCGCCACCGCCTCGGCCGTCGGGAAGGTGTGCATCTTGTCCTGCAGCATGGCGAGATCGAGCGCCATGTCGTTGCCGACGACATCGGGTCGTGTCGCCAGAAACTGGCCCAGCTTGACATAGGACGGCCCGAGCCGGACCACCGCCTTGGCCAGCCGATCGCTGCGCTCATAGGCGAGCGCGCGGCGGCGGGTAAACAGCCGCGCCAGCCGCCAGCCCAATTTCGGCAGGCCGGACAGTTCCTCGCCGGGCAAAGCGGCGACGACGCCCTCGCGCACAAGCACCCAGCCGGCCCGCATGAGCCGAAATCCAGCGCTGACGGTGCTCATGCCCGGGCCTGCCTCAAAGTTTCCAGCCCGAATGAAGCGCGGCGATGCCGCCGGAATAGTTGCGGAACGAGACCCGATCGAAGCCCGCGCGGGTTATCATGGAAGCAAAATTCGCTTGGTTGGGGAATTTCGCGATCGACTCGACGAGATAGGAATAAGGCTCGCCATCGCCGGTGACGGCCTTGCCGATCTTCGGAATGGCCTTGAACGACCAGGCCTCGTAGACCCTGTCGAGCAACGGCATCTCGACCTCGGAAAATTCCAGGCACAGGAACCGCCCGCCCGGCTTCAGCACGCGCAACGCTTCGGTGAGAGCGACGTCGATCCTGGGGACGTTGCGGATGCCGAAAGCGATGGTGTAGGCGTCGAAGGTGGCGTCCGCGAACGGCAGTTCCTCGGCATTGGCTTCGACGAAGTCGGTGTTGCCGGACATGCCTTTCTTTTGCGCCCTGTCGCGACCGACGGCGAGCATCGAGCCGTTGATGTCGAGCACGGTGGCATGAGCATGCCCATGGCTGGCATCGACGATGCGAAAGGCGATGTCGCCGGTGCCGCCGGCGACATCGAGCACGCACCAGCCCGGCCGCTTCGGCGGATTGAGCCAGGCTACCATGGCGTCCTTCCACAGCCGGTGCAGGCCGCCCGACATCAGGTCGTTCATCAGATCGTAGCGGTTGGCGACCTTGTGGAAAACATCGTTGACCAGGGGCTGCTTGTCGCCTGCCCCTACACGCTTGAAACCATAGGAGGTTTCCATGCCGCCGGCGGCCGTGGTTCTCTCAACTGACATTTTTTTGATCCGTCATAAAACCGGCGGGACCATAGCCGATCGATGGTGCGGGCGCTATTGTTTAAGGCGCGGTGTTCGGCCGCGCTTCCAGGTGGCGGGTTTCGAGACCTGGACTGACCGACGGGATGTTTGAATGCCTTTGAAAGCGGAACTGCACTGCCACATCGAAGGGGCAGCGGCACCGGAACTCGTCATCCGACAGGCGCAGAAATACGGCAAGGACATCTCGCCCTATATCCAGAACGGCTCTTTCGTCTGGCACGATTTCACCTCTTTTCTCGCCGCCTATGATTTCGCCTCCGACCTGTTCCGGACCGAGGAAGACTATGCACGGCTGGCTGACCACTATCTGACCAGCCTGGCGCGTGACGGCGCCATCTACTCGGAGGTCTTCACCTCGCCGGACCATGCCACGAAGGCGGGGCTGTCGCCGAAGGCTTATACTGACGCGCTCGGCGAAGGCATGGCCCGCGCCAAGGCCAAGACCGGCATCGAGGGCCGCATGATCGTCACCGGCGTGCGCCATGCCGGCGTCGAGTCCATCGAGCGGGCAGCGCGCTTTGCCGCGCGCTGCGGACATCCGCTGGTGACCGGCTTCGGTGTCGCCGGCGACGAGAGGGTCGGCGAGATGGAGGACTACGTCAGGGCATTCGAAATCGCCCGCGAGGCCGGGCTCGGCATTACCGTTCACGCAGGCGAACTGACGGGGTGGGAGACGGTCCAGGCGGCGCTCGATCACATCCGCCCGTCGCGCATCGGCCATGGCGTGCGCGCCATCGAAAACCCCGATCTTGTCCGGCGCATCGCCGATGAGGGCGTGGTGCTGGAATGCTGTCCCGGCTCCAATATTGCGTTGAAAGTGTTCGACAGTTTCGCCGCCCACCCGTTCCCCGCCCTGCTAGCGGCCGGCTGCAAGGTGACGCTCAACTCGGATGATCCGCCCTATTTCTGGACCTCGCTGAAACGCGAATACGACATTGCGGCCGAGTATTTCTCGATGAACGAGAAGGCGCTGGCGGCCGTTACCCGAACGGCCATCGAGGCCGCTTTCGTCGACAGGAAGACCAAGGCAACGCTGCTCAGCCGGCTGGATGCGAAGGCCAGGTGAATGAAGGCTGGGTGGACAGGGAGTGGCCAGCAGTGAGCAGTTTGGCGGAGCGCGCATCGGGACTCGCAAATCGGCTCACTATTCACTACTCACTATTGGCTACTCACCACGAACCACGTCGGAGCACATCATGAAGGGCGTCACCGTCGTCGACCACCCGCTCGTCCAGCACAAGCTGAGCATCATGCGCAAGAAGGAGACCTCGACGGCCGGTTTCCGGCGGCTGCTGCGCGAGATCTCGCTGCTGCTCGGCTATGAGGTGACGCGCAATCTCGAACTCACGACGACGACCATCGAAACGCCGATCGAAACGATGGAGGCGCCGACGCTGGAAGGCAAGAAGCTGGTCTTCGCCTCGGTGCTGCGCGCCGGCAATGGCTTGCTCGAAGGCCTGCTCGACCTGGTTCCGGCGGCCCGCGTCGCCCATATCGGCCTCTATCGCGACCATGAGACGCTGGAAGCAGTCGAATATTTCTTCAAGGCGCCGAGCGACCTCGCCGACCGGCTGGTCATCGTCGTCGATCCGATGCTGGCCACCGCCAATTCCGCCATCGCGGCGATCGACAAGCTGAAGGGGCGCGGCGCCACCAACATCCGCTTTCTGTGCCTGCTGGCGGCGCCCGAAGGCATCGAGCGCTTCACCAAGGCACATCCCGACGTTCCCGTCTTCACGGCTTCCATCGATCGCCAGCTCAACGAGAAGGGCTACATCATGCCCGGCCTCGGCGACGCCGGCGACCGCATGTACGGGACAAAGTGATTTACCGAAAGTTTACGCAACGGCGCGGTTTCGAGCGGCGTTAAAACGGCAAACACCATCCCGGCGTTAAGAATCGGCCTTCACGACAGCGCCGCGCGTCCTGTCGGACGCTGCGGCACTTTGATTTGCGCGTGATCCTTTCCGAAATCGATCCCGATTTTCGGGGTCATGCGCCGGGGGCCGATCCATGCTGCGCAAGCTACTTATCCTCAGCGTCTTTGCCGGTACATCGGCATCCATCCCGATTGTCTATCAGTCGAATCCGCAGATGTTCGAAAGCCTGCTGAAAACGGCGGTGACGGCCAAGCCAGCGGCCGACGCCCGTCCGGAGGTCGCCTTGGCAGCGGCTCCCGACAAGCCGGTGGCGCCGTTGCCGATGGGCCGCAAGGTTGTCGTCACGGCCGACGCGCGAGGGCATTTCTCGTCGGCCTTCAAACTGAACGGACGCCAGATCGACGGCATGATCGATACCGGAGCGACACTGGTCGCCGTCAACACCTCGACGGCGCGCAGGATCGGATTGTCGCTGAACCCATCGGATTTCAGTCATGAGGTCAACACGGCCAACGGCACGATCAAGGCGGCGGTGGTGATGATCGACCGCTTGCAGATCGGCAGCATCACCGTCAACGACGTGCAGGCTATCGTGCTCGACGACAAGGCGCTGCACACCAATTTGATCGGCATGAGCTTTCTCAATCGGCTGGGCAAATATCAGGCCGAAAACGGCACGCTGCTTCTTGTCCAGTGAGCGGGCACGGCCGTTCGGGGCTGGGTCATATCAGCCACGCGGCAGGATGCGCCGGATGACCGACTTGTCGGCAGGCGGCTTGGAAGCGCCGATCGCATAGGCCGAAAGCACCGTTGCCGCCGTGGCTTCGGCGTCGGACACCGAGCGGGCATGGACCAGCGCCAGCGGCTCGCCAGCTCGAACCTCGGCGCCGACCGGCAACAGCCTGGTGATGCCGACCGCCGGGTCGACCTTGTCGTCTGGCCGGGTGCGGCCGCCGCCCAGCCCGACCACGGCAAGGCCGATATCGCGCGTGGCAATGCCGGTGACGAAGCCGTCCGCGATCGCTCTCACCGCGTGTTCCGTTGGCGCAACGGGCAAATATCGTTCCGGCTTCTCGATGAAATCGGCGGGGCCGCCGAGCACCGTCACCATGCGCGCGAAGGTGGCGGCGGCGCGGCCGCTGGCAAGCGTTTCGGTCGCCCGCCGCATGCCGTCCTGGTTGGACGGCACCAGACCCGCCGCCTGCAGCATTTCGGCGGCGAGCGCCAGCGTCACATCCTCCAGGCGCCGGTCGCGAAGGCGGCCGGTCAGGAAATTGACGGCGTTGCGCACCTCGACCGCGTTGCCGGCGGCCGAGGCCAGCGGTTCGTTCATGCCGGTGATCAGCGCCGAAACTTTCAGTCCGGCGCCGCTTGCGACTTCGACCAGGCTGTTGGCGAGCGCCGTCGCGTCGCGCGACTTCTCCATGAAGGCGCCATTGCCGACCTTGACGTCGAGCACCAGCGAGCCCAGGCCTGCCGCCAGTTTCTTCGACAGGATCGAGGCGGTGATCAGCGGCACCGACTCCACGGTTCCGGTCACGTCACGGATGGCATAGAGCCGGCGGTCGGCCGGCGCGAGGTCCGCGGTCTGGCCGATGATGGCGCAACCCGCCTCCAGCACCGCCTTGCGAAACAGCGCGATGTCGGGCTGGCTGGCGTAGCCGGGGATGGAATCCATTTTATCCAGCGTGCCGCCGGTGTGGCCGAGGCCGCGGCCGGATATCATCGGCACATAAGCGCCGCAGGCAGCGACGATCGGCGCCAGCATCAGCGAGACGTTGTCGCCGACGCCGCCTGTCGAATGTTTGTCCGTGACCGGGCCGGGCAGGTCCGACCAGTCGAGAACGTCGCCGGAATCGCGCATGGCCAATGTCAACGCCACGGCCTCGTCGCGGCCCATGCCGTTGAAGAACACCGCCATGGCGAAAGCCGCGACCTGGCCATCGGTGACGGCGCCATCGGTTACGCCAGCGATGAAGTCGGCGATTTCGCGCGCCGGCAGTCTGTGGCCGTCACGCTTGTGGCGGATGATTTCCTGCGGAAGCATCAGTTCTCCAACAGTCCGTCGCGGAACACACGCTTCAGGATCGTCGCCAGCCGCGCGCCGCCGACCGGGGCCATATCCTTGGTCTCCTGGTGCGAAAGCTCGGCTCCGGTCATGCCGGCGGCAAGATTGGTGATGATCGAGCAGGCGGCGACACGCAGGCCAAGGAAGCGGGCAAGGATGACTTCCGGCACGGTCGACATGCCGACCGCGTTGGCGCCCATGATGCGCGCCATGCGGATCTCGGCCGGCGTTTCGAAGCACGGGCCGGAGAACCACATGTAGACGCCCTTGTGCAGCGCCGTGCCGGTCGCCTTCGCCGCCTGTTCGATCGCCTTGCGGATGCCGGCATCGTAGGCTTCGGTCAGGCCGACGAAACGGCGGTCGCTTGGCTCGCCGATCAGCGGGTTGGTGCCGGAGAAATTGATGTGGTCCGATATCAGCATCACCGAACCCGGCCCCATCTCCGGATCGACCGAGCCGGCGGCATTGGTGAGGATCAGCTTGGTGATGCCGGTGCCGGCGAGCACCTCCAGCACCGGCCGCATAGCCGCGGCGTTGCCGTGCTCGTAATAGTGGGCGCGGCCCGACAGCATCAGCACCGGCGTGCCGGCAAACAGCCCGACCACCACCTCTCCGGCATGGCCGGAAACGCCGCTTCTGGGAAAGCCGGGCAGATCGGCATAGGAGACACGGATCGGGTTCTCGATCTGGCTGACCAGCCCTCCCAGGCCAGACCCCAGCACCAGCGCCGTGGTCGGCGCCAGGCCGTCCAGCCGTTCGATCAGATGGTCGAGCGCTTCCTTCATTTCAGCATGTCGCCGCGAAAGCCGTAAGGCAGCATGTCGCCCATGGTCACGGTCTCGGCGACGCCGGTATTGTCGCAGAGATAGAGTTTGGTGTCGGGACGGCAGAATTCGGCCAGCCGCTGCCGGCAGCCGCCGCAAGGCGAGCATTTGGCCATGCGCTCGGCAAGGACGGCGATTTCCATGATCTTGCCGCCGCCGCCCATGATATAATGGCCGAGCGCCGTCGTCTCGGCGCACCAGCCTTCGGGATAGGAAGCAACCTCGATGTTGGCGCCTGTGAAGACGCGCCCGTCCTCGGTGCGAAGTGCGGCACCGACCGGAAATTTCGAATAGGGGGCATAGGCCTTGGCCATGGCAGCCTTCGCCGCTTCGAACAATTCATGCGACATTTCAGTGTTCTCTCCGATGATCTTGTCCATAAGCCGGCGCGCCTTTTGCGTCGCGCCCTCGATCCTCAGCGTTCCTTGACATAGGGCACGCCGCCGGCGCGCGGCGGGATCGCCTTGCCGATGAACCCGGCGAGAAGGATGACGGTGAGAATATAGGGCAGGGCCTGCATGAACTGCACCGGCACCTTGCCGATGAGCGGCAGCGGCGAGCCTTGCAGGCGGATCGACAGGGCGTCGAGGAAGCCGAACAGCAGGCAGGCGAACATGGCGTTGACCGGCTTCCACTTGGCAAAGATCAACGCGGCCAGCGCGATGTAGCCCTTGCCGGCCGTCATGTCCTTCACGAAGCCGCCATTCTGCACCATCGACAGATAGGCGCCGGCGACGCCGGTCAGGATGCCGGTGCAGATCAGCGCCCTGTAGCGCAGCCAGGCGACCGAGATGCCGGCGGTGTCCACGGCGGCTGGGTTTTCGCCGACCGCGCGCAGCCGCAGCCCGAAGCGCGTGCGAAACAGCACCCACCAGGTGAAAGGCACCATCGCGAAGGCGAGATAGACCAGTATCGAGTGGCCGGAGATCAGTTCCGCGTAGATCGGCCCGAGGACCGGCACGCCTCGGACGGCCTCGGCGCCGGGCCAGACAATGGCTTCGAACCGCTCGGCTGGTTGCAGCGCCGGCGTGCGCCCGCCTTGCTGGAACCAGGCCTGGCCGAGGATAATGGTCGAGCCGGCGGCGATGAAGTTGATCGCCACGCCGGAAACGATCTGGTTGCCGCGATGGGTGATCGAGGCAAAGCCGTGGATCATCGCGAACGCGACCGAGATCAGGATCGCCATGCCCAGTCCGAGAAAGGCCGAATGGAAGACCGACGCGGCCGCCGCACCGGCGAAGGCGCCGACCAGCATCTTGCCTTCGAGGCCGATGTCGAAGATGCCGGCGCGTTCCGAATAGAGGCCGGCCAGGCAGGCGAGCAGCAGCGGCACCGAGAGGCGGATGGTGGAGTCCAGCGTCTGGACGATGGCGTTGAAGGTGTCCATCTCAGGCGCCTTTTCCCTTGACCGCTTCCATGCCGACCGACCTCGGGCTGAGCGAGGCGAACAGCGCCTGGATGTAAGGCCTGAACATGTGTTCGAGAGCACCGGCGAACAGGATGACCAACCCTTGGATGATCACGATCATGTCACGGCTGATGGCAGGCATCTCGAAGGCGAGTTCGGCGCCGCCCTGGTAGAGCATGCCGAACAGGATGGCCGCCAGCACGATGCCGACAGGGTGCAGGCGACCCATCAGCGCCACGGCGATGCCGACGAAACCGGCGCCGCTGACGAAGTCGATCGCGACATTGTGCTGGTCGCCCATCACCGGGTTGAGCGCCATCATGCCGGCGAGCGCACCCGAGATCATCATGGCGGTGATGATGATGCGGGTTTCGGAAATGCCGGCATAGCGCGCCGCCTTTGGGCTGTGGCCGTAGGTGCGCATCTCATAGCCGAGCTTGGTGCGCCAGATCAGCAGCCAGACCAGGAAGGCCATGAGCAGCGCGAGCAGGAAGGAGATGTTGAGCGGTGCCGAGCGGATCTTGGCGCCGAACAGCTCGATGACCCAGTTGAGTTTCGGCAATTCCGCGCCCGCCAGGAAGTTGCGCGTCTGCGGCGCCTGCGAGGCTGCCGGTTTCAACGGGCCGACCAGCAGGTAGACCATGATCGAAGCAGCGATGAAGTTGAACATGATGGTGGTGATGACGATGTGCGAGCCGCGCCTGGCCTGCAGATAGGCGGGGATCAGCGCCCACAAGGCGCCCACGGCCGCCGAAGCCACGATGGCCAGCGGAAATGTCAGCCACCATGGCAGCACGCTGTCGAAGGAGAGACAGACGATGGCGATGCCAAGGCCGGCGATGTAGGCCTGCCCCTCGGTGCCGATGTTGAACAGGCCGCAATGCGCTGCTACCGCCACCGAAAGTCCGGTGAAGATGAAGGTGGTGGCATAGAAGAGGGTAAAGGCGATACCTGTTCCCTTGCCGAAGGCGCCCTCGACCAGGATGACGGCGGCACGGAACGGGTTCTCGCCGACCAGAAGCACGACGAAGCCGGCGACGATGAAGGCCACAGACAGATTGATCAGCGGGATCAGCCCATAGTCGGCCCAGGCCGGCAATTTGGCATAAGGCGTGCTCATTGCGCCGCCTCCTGGCGCTCAACACCCGCCATCAGCAGGCCGAGCTCGCCCTCGCTTGCCTCCGGCCCGCGCTCGCCGACGATGCGGCCGGCAAACATCACCAGGATGCGGTCGGAGAGCGAGCGGATCTCATCGAGCTCGACCGACACGACCAGCACGGCCTTGCCCTGGTCGCGCATGGCGATCAGGCGCTTGTGGATGAACTCGATGGCGCCGACGTCGACGCCGCGCGTCGGCTGGCCGACGATGAGAACGCCGGGGTCCTGTTCGATTTCCCGCGCGAGCACGATCTTCTGCTGGTTGCCGCCGGAGAAGTTGGCCGTCTTCAGCCGAGGATTGCCGGGGCGGATGTCGTATTTCTCGATCTTGTCCTTGGCATCGGCAACGATGGCGTCGATGTTGAGGAACGGCCCTTTGAGATAGCGGGGATCGTCATGATAGCCGAGGATGGAATTCTCGTTCTCCTCGAAGGCCAGCACCAGCCCGACATGATGGCGATCCTCAGGCACATGGGCGAGGCCGCGGTCGCGCAGTTCGCCGGGATCGGCCTTGCCGGTGAGATCGATCGGCTTGCCCTCGAGCATCACCGAACCGGAAACGGCGTGCCTGATGCCGGAGATCGCCTCGAGCAGTTCGGACTGGCCGTTGCCGGCGACACCGGCGATGCCGACGATCTCGCCGGCGCGCAGGTCGAAGGAGATGTCGTCGACCATGGTGACGCCGCGGGAATCCTTGACCGTCAGGTTCTTGACCGCGAGTTTTACCGCGCCGGCTTCCGCTTCGCCCTTCTCCACCCGCAAGAGCACGCGGCGCCCGACCATCAGTTCGGCCAGTTCCGCGACGGTGGTCTTCTTCGTTTGCCTGGTCGCCACCATCGTGCCCTGGCGCATCACCGAAACCGTGTCGGTGATGGCCATGATCTCGCGCAATTTGTGGGTGATCAGCACCACCGTCTTTCCCTGCTCCTTCAATTGCTTGAGGATGCGGAAGAGGTGGTCGGCCTCGGCCGGCGTCAGCACACCCGTCGGCTCGTCGAGGATCAGGATCTCGGCGCCGCGATAGAGCGCCTTGAGGATCTCGACGCGCTGCTGCAGGCCGACCGGCAATTCCTCGACGATGGCGTCGGGATCGACCTCGAGGCCGTATTCACGCTCCAGCCGCTCCAGTTCGGAACGCGCCTTGGCGATGCTTTTCTTCAGCAAGGCGTCGCTTTCGGCGCCCAGGATGACGTTCTCCAGGACCGAGAAATTGTCGACCAGCATGAAATGCTGGTGCACCATGCCGATGCCGAGCGCGATCGCATCGTTGGGCGTGCTTATCGATGCCGGCTTGCCGCCGACGCGGATCTCGCCGCTGTCGGCCTGGTAGAAGCCATACAGAATCGACATCAGCGTCGACTTGCCGGCGCCGTTCTCGCCGACGATGCCGTGGATGGTGCCGCGCGCGATTTCCAGGTTGATGTCGCGGTTGGCGCGCACGGCGCCAAAGCTCTTGTTGATGCCAATCAGTTCGATTGCGGCCAGTTCAATCGCGGCATGCGCCATGCAGCCTGTCCCACTCTTATTTTTTTATCGCTTGGTCAAAATGCCTAGCATGACGCTCCGCCCGTGCCAATTGGCCGGAGCAGCGTCCACTCTCGACAAATCCCGGCGCGCTTGTCAATTTCGAACGTGGCCGAAGCTCTCATATTCGCTAATATGGCAAGCCGATTTGACACTGCGCGCGACACCTGAGGACTTTGCATGACCATGCCCGCCGACCGGCTGACGACGCTGGAGATCCGCTCCGCCGAGCAGGAGAAGACCATCGAGGAGCTGTCCGGCCAGATCGCCGAGCAGTGGAAGGTGATCGAGCGCATGCAGCGCAAGCTCGACGCGCTGACCGACCGCTTCCTGGCGCTGGAGGAACAGGCGGCACCCGACGTGCCGGTGACTAAGCCGCCGCACTGGTAGGGGAGGGAAGCCGAGCGATGGCCAGCGATCGCATCGCAAGAGCCGGCGACTACGTGCTTGGCCTGATGAACGATGCGCAACGCCAAAGGGCCGAGCGCGATCTGGAGGTCGACCCCGCCTTTCGCGATGCGGTGGTCCAGCTTGCCGAGCGCATGCATATTTTCGACCGCGCCGAACCTTCCGGCGACGATCGCTGGCGGCTGATCTCGCAACGCATCGCCGAACTGCCGCAGATGCGCTCGCCCGGCGATGACGAGGCGAAACCTTCGGTGGTAATCCGCAAGCTGGAACGCCAACCCTACGGCGTCGGCGTTCCCGCGCTCGGCGGCCGGCGCGGCGCGGTCATCGCCATCTTGCTGATCGCGGTTTTCGCGCTCGGTTATCTGGTGGGCCAGCTATAGCCGAAGCTCGCGCACCATTAGCAGCATTGGGTGACCGTCCTGTTCAAACGGCTCGACGACTACCCAACCGAGCCCAGCATAGAAATCACGCGCTTCCCACGTATAGAGGTAGAGTCGCTCCGCACCGATCGACGCCCCATGTGCTTCGATGGCCCGGACCAGTGCGCCACCGATCCCTTTGTTGCGGTGGTTGCGATCCACGACCAAGCCGGCAAGCCATGGCGTCAGGTCGTGCGAAGGTTCCAATTCGTGGCGAACCAGCAGGCATGTGCCAACCGATACTTCGCCGATCCGGGCCACAAGCGCCGTCTCGAAGCCGTCCCCGGCCAACAGCCTGCGGAGCCCGGCGGCATCCTCGTCCGGCGTCCTTGCGCTACCCTCGAAAAAGGCGGCAACCCGCAATCGTGCCATCGCCTCGACGTCGCTTTCGGTCATGGGTTCTATCATCGGCGCCACTCTTGCCTCGGTGCATGCCATCAAGGTCTTCCAAAAACAAAACCGCCGGGATAAGGCCCGGCGGTTCGAAACTTAGTGCTTACCGATCAATACGGGCAGGCGTTGTCGGCGGTGTAATCGTGCACCTCGACCTTGCCGGCGATGATGTCGGCCTTGGCCTTCTCGACCGCCGCCTTCATTTCGTCGGTCACCAGCGCCTTGTTGTTGTCGTCCATGGCGTAGTCGACGCCGCCTTCCTTGAGGCCGAGATTTTCGACGCCACCCTTGAAGGTGCCATTCTTGCCGTCCATGAAGGCGGTGTAGACGGCAACGTCCACGCGCTTCAGCATCGAGGTCAGAACCTTGCCGGGCTGGAGGCCGTTCTGGTTGGAATCGACACCGATGCCGAGCTTGCCGGCATCAGCCGCCGCCTGAAGCACACCGACGCCGGTGCCGCCGGCGGCCGCATAGACCACGTCGGAACCCTGGTCGATCTGCGTCTTGGCGATCTCGCCGCCCTTGGCCGGGTCATTCCAGGCGGCCGGCGTGTCGCCGGTCATGTTCTGGATGACGTCGGTCGCGCCTGCCGATTTGGCGCCGCCGACATAGCCGCATTCGAACTTGCGGATCAGCGGAATGTCCATGCCGCCGACGAAGCTCACCTTCTTCGTCTTGGAGGCCATCGCCGCCATGATGCCGACGAGATAGGAGCCTTCATTCTCCTTGAATACCAGCGAGCGGACATTGGGCAGGTCGACGGCATCGTCGATGATGGCGAAGTTGAGATCGGGATATTCGGTCGCGACCTTCTTCAGCGCATCCTCCCAGGCGAAGCCGGCCATGACGATCGGGTTGTGGCCGTCCTCGGCGAAGCGGCGCAACGCCTGCTCGCGTTGCGAAGCGTTGGAGACCTCGAACTCGACATAGGGGACGCCGGTCTCTGTCTTGAACTTTTCGGCGCCATGGTAGGCGGCCTCGTTGAAGGATTTGTCGAACTTACCGCCGAGATCATAGAGGATGGCCGGCTGCACATCCGCGGCGAAAGCCGGAAGAACCATTGCAGTTGCGGCCAGAAGGCCGAGAACGATACGTTTCATGTGATCCACACCCTGTCGGTTATTTTTTTCCGTTACGCCCCGCCCGCCTGCCCGGTTCTCCGGCATGCGCGCGACGTCAGCCAGGAGTGTATATTCCCCTCCCGCTCAGCGGCAATCTGGCACGGCCCGAAACAAAATTCACGTGGAATTTTGACCTTTTGGAAAAGCACGGCGGGGTGCGATGCCCGTGCCCTTCAGGCGAATTGCCCCGTGCGCCGCTGCCGCCTGTAGCCGATGGCGTAGAGCAGCAAGGCAAGCACCGCGAACACGGCAAAGCCCGGCTGGTTGAGCACCCAGGCGATGGGGCCGTCCCATAGCAGCGGGCCGGCCTTGGCGCGAACGAAGCTTTCAAAGGTGGCGCGCGTGTCGGGCGACACGGCCAGCCAGCTTGCATTGAGCGGGGTCAGCACCAGTGCCGAGGCGGCCACCGTGCGTGTCGTGTCAAGCACCGCCATGATGACCGAAATCGACAGCGCGACCATGGCCGCGAGACGAAAGACAAATCGAAGCATCAAAGACCTTTCCCCTGGCCGATCCTCAATATCCTCCCGAGGTCTCCGGCGGTGTTCCGAACGAGAAATAGAGCGCGCAGGCCCTATTCGCAATCACGGCACGCGAATTGAATCGCGGCCGACGCAGTCTACCCGGCCCTCCTGCGCTTGCGCCGGTTGGCGAGCCAGACGGCGAGAATGCCGCCGGCAATGGCGCCGACCACCAGCCCGGCCAGGCCGATGAAGGCGGCGAAGTAGCCGCACGCACCCTCGAAGCAACTCACGTCGGTGATATCGGCGATGAGCGAACCGGCCAGGAAGCCACCCACCGCGCCGACGACCGCGCCGAGGATGATGCCGAGCAGCGCGGCGACAATGGAAACGAAGACCGACGGCGCTTCGGCTCGCGGCCTGGCATAAACGGTCTCGGCGCCGGAGCCGCGGCGCAACAGGTAGATGCAAAGCAGGCCGATGGCGATCTCGGCGGCGGTGATGGCCAGGCTTCTGGCGGAGAAGACGAAGCCCGGCACGGCGAGTGCGTAAGCGTGACTTGCCAGCAGCCATATGATCGTGGTGGCCTGCCAGATGGTGAAATGGCTGGGGAAGCGCGCCGAACGGCCGAAGGCGAGGCCGAGCAGGTAAAGTCCCCACAGGATGGTGATGACGTCGGCGACGAGTCCGCTGAAGAGGAAATAGAAAACGGCGTCCGGCAGGCCTGAACTCCCCACCAGCCACAAGGCCGACGCCAGCCAATAGACCGACAGGGCCATAACGATAACCAGCCAGCCCACCGGGACATAGGAAAGTCCGCTGTCCGGATGTCGGGCCGGGACCTTTCCCTCGGCCGGTGGCTGTCCGTTGTCCGGCGTACCGCCCGGAATTCCGCTGCTCGACGCCATGTTGCGACGATGCCCCCCGCAAAGCCTTTCGGACACTCGACAGGCCGCTCGGGACGAAGTCAAGCGCGGCTGGCCTCGCAGCCTTGCTCGTGCACGTTATCAAGCAGCGATTGAAGTGGCGGGACTCCAAACGGATGTGCCGGCGGCCCCCATGAACGCCGTGCGGCCGGCAAAGCGAATTGACCGCCGTTATGGCTTGGCATTCGGCGCCGGATCGACTAGATGAGCCCCGCGCCTGTTGCTTTGACGGCTCAGGTGCGGGCAGGGCGTCCGCTGGTTGGCGGCGCCCGGTGCGGAAAGTTCCGCAGCCCAAAGGGAGAGCATCTCCCCAACCCGCGCGGCGAAACCGGCCGGCGCGAAAGGCAAGGACGGAGAGGTGGCCGAGTGGTTGAAGGCGCACGCCTGGAAAGTGTGTTTACGGGAAACCGTAACGCGGGTTCGAATCCCGCTCTCTCCGCCATCCTGCTTCGCTCTTCGAGCTTCGCAGGATTGGCTCAATCGACAGCGCGAAGCAGGATGCCCTCCGAAGCTTCAGCGTAGGAGGGCAGGGTCATCAACCTTGCCGACCGGCTTGCACGATTAAAAAAGCAGCTGTGAGTTTCGAGCGCTTTGGGAAGCGCGTCGAGTGATCCTTGGGCATTCTATGAAAACGCCGCGCACGAGCCGGTTTTGGAATTCCTGGTGATCTGGTAGTGGTGATCCCGATCACAGGAGATAGCATGCCGGACGATGTAGTGGTGCGCGACAGCAACGGCGCTCAGTTGAGTGACGGCGATTCCGTTACGCTGATCAAGGACCTCAAGGTCAAAGGCACTTCGGAGACGATCAAGCGGGGCACGTTGGTGAAGAACATTCGCCTCAACGGCAATCCCGGCGAGATCGAATGCAGTACCAGGCAAGTGAAGGGCCTCGTGCTCAAAACCGAGTTCGTAAAGAAGGCGTGACCCTCAAGGCGGTCGAGCCGCAGCGATAGAATTGCGTTTGCCGGCGACGAGGCGCGTCGTCGGCCAACCTGGCTACTCCTTACGACTGCCGATATGGGGCGCCAGGGCGCATTCACCACTTTCAGTTCATTCCGCCGAAAATCTTTATAGAATTCCTATTTCTTTCCGCTTTGCCCCGTCTCGAACCTTTATGGCGATCGGGTCCATATTCCGCTTTGAGAAAAACGTCGGACGCCGTCACCCAAGTGGGCGGGCCGTTTTCGCGTAATCGCCGAGCTGCTTCGAGCGGGCGCAAAGTGGAAAAATCAAAGCAAGGACAAGCACAATGGACATCATTGTTCTCGGGATCGGGGTTTTGTTTTTCGCCCTCTCCTTTGCCTACGTCAAAGCCTGCGACAGAATTTGAGCGATCGGGACATGCTTGTCGATTACATCCTCGGTGGCGGCGTGACGTTGTTCCTGCTCGCCTACCTGACATACGCACTGATCCGCCCGGAACGCTTCTGACCGGCGCACGGAAAGCCAAATCATGACTATCAACGGATGGATACAGATCCTCCTCTATTGCGGGATCCTGGTTTTGCTCGTGAAGCCGCTGGGCGGCTACATGCATCGCGTCTTCACCGGCGACCGCAGCTTGCTGTCGCCGGTGCTCGGCCCCGTCGAGCGGGGCCTTTATCGCCTGGCCGGAACCGGCGACCAGGAGCAGCACTGGACGGGCTATGCCGCCGCCATGCTGTTGTTCAACCTTGCCGGTTTCCTGGCGCTCTATTTCCTCCAGCGCCTGCAAGGCGGCCTGCCCTACAACCCGGCCGGCATGAGCGCGGTCGAACCGGGGCTCGCCTTCAACACCGCGGCCAGCTTCATGACCAACACCAACTGGCAGAACTACGGCGGCGAGAGCACGATGTCCTATCTCGTGCAGATGGCCGGCCTCACCGTGCAGAACTTCCTGTCGGCGGCCACCGGCATCGCCATCGCCATGGCGCTGATCCGCGGCTTTGCCAGCGCTTCCGGCAAGTCGATCGGGAATTTCTGGGTCGATATGACCCGTGCCACGCTCTACGTGCTTTTGCCGCTCTGCGTCGTGCTCACCCTGGTCTATGTCTGGCTCGGAATGCCGCAGACGCTGGGAGCCTATGTCGGCGCCACCACGCTCGAAGGCGCGCAGCAGACCATCGCCGTCGGGCCGGTCGCCTCGCAGATCGCCATCAAGATGCTCGGCACCAATGGCGGCGGCTTCTTCAACGCCAATGCCGCGCATCCCTTCGAGAATCCGGACGCCATCTCCAACCTGATCCAGATGCTGTCGATGTTCGCCATCGGTGCTGCCTTGACCAACGTCTTCGGCCGCATGGTCGGCAACCAGCGCCAGGGCTGGGCGATCCTGGCCGCCATGGGCGCGCTGTTCATCGCCGGGGTTGCGGTCTGCTATTGGGCGGAAGCCGCCGGCAATCCGCTGGTCCATGCGCTGGGCATCGAGGGCGGCAATATGGAAGGTAAGGAAACCCGCTTCGGCATCGCGCTCTCGGCGCTGTTCGCGGTCATCACCACGGCGGCTTCCTGCGGCGCGGTCAATGCCATGCATGACTCGTTCACCGCGCTCGGCGGCATGATCCCGCTCATCAACATGCAGCTCGGCGAAGTCATCGTCGGCGGCGTTGGCGCCGGCTTCTACGGCATCCTGATGTTCATCCTCATCGCCGTCTTCGTCGCTGGCCTGATGGTCGGGCGCACGCCCGAATATCTGGGCAAGAAGATCGAGGCCAAGGAGGTCAAGATGGCGATGCTGGCAATCCTGTGCCTGCCGCTGGCGATGCTGACCTTCACGGCCATCGCGGTGGTCCTGCCGAGCGCCGTGGCATCGATCGCCAATGGCGGTCCGCACGGCTTCTCCGAGATCCTCTACGCCTATACGTCGGCGGCGGCGAACAACGGCTCGGCATTCGGCGGCCTCACCGGCAACACGCCCTGGTACAACATCACGCTGGGTCTCGGCATGCTCATGGGCCGTTTCCTGGTCATCATCCCGGCGCTCGCCATCGCCGGCTCGCTGGCGGCGAAGAAGACCGTGTCCGCCTCGGCCGGCACGTTCCCGACCGACGGCCCCCTGTTCGTCGGGCTGCTGGTCGGCGTCATCGTCATCGTCGGCGGCCTGACCTTCTTCCCGGCGCTCGCCGTCGGGCCGATCGTCGAGCATCTGGCCGCCATCCACGGGCAGACATTCTGAGACGGAAGTGTCTTGGCTGAAACGGAAATGTCCTGGTTCAACAACAGGCATCGCAACGATCGCCATCCCGCCGACAACGGAAAGGAGGAACGGCCTCCTCCTTTCCCCACCATGTCGACATTCCTCGGCATCGCCGCCGTCATGATCGTTCTGTGGTTGCTGGCCTACGGGCTTCCGCATCTTCTTTCGGCATCCGACCGCTCGGTGCCGTCCAACAACACCGAAGCTGGAGCTTCAAAATGAGCCAGTCGAAATCAGCCAGCATCATGGATGCCGGCATCCTGTGGCCCGCCATCGGCGGCGCCTTCAAAAAGCTGAACCCACGCACATTGGCCAGGAACCCGGTGATGTTCGTCGTTGCCGTCGTCTCGGCGCTGACATCAGTGCTTTTCGTCAAGGACCTCGCCAGCGGGCGCGGCAACCTCGGCTTCACCATCCAGATCATCATCTGGCTGTGGTTCACCGTGCTGTTTGCCAACTTCGCCGAAGCCGTCGCCGAAGGCCGCGGCAAGGCGCAGGCCGATTCGCTGCGCAAGGCGCGCACCGAGACCCAGGCCAAGCTCCTGACCGGCGAGGACCGGACGAAATTCAAGCTGGTGCCCGGCACCAGCCTGAAGGTGGGCGACGCCGTGCTGGTCGAGGCCGGCGACATCATCCCCTCCGACGGCGAGGTGATCGAAGGCGTGGCTTCGGTCAACGAGGCGGCGATCACGGGCGAATCGGCGCCTGTCATTCGCGAATCCGGCGGCGACCGCTCCGCGGTCACCGGCGGCACGCAGGTGCTCTCCGACTGGATCCGCGTGCGCATCACCGCCGCCGCCGGCCACACCTTTCTCGACCGCATGATCTCGCTGGTCGAGGGCGCCGAGCGCCAGAAGACCCCGAATGAGATCGCGCTCAACATCCTGCTGGTCGGCATGACGCTGATCTTCGTGCTGGCCACCGCTACCATCCCGAGCTTCGCTTCCTATTCGGGGGGCTATATCCCGGTCACGGTGCTCGTCGCTTTGTTCGTGACCTTGATCCCGACCACTATCGGCGCGCTTTTGTCGGCCATCGGCATCGCCGGCATGGACCGTCTGGTGCGCTTCAATGTGCTCGCCATGTCCGGCCGCGCCGTGGAGGCGGCCGGCGACGTCGACACGCTTTTGCTCGACAAGACCGGCACGATCACGCTCGGCAACCGCCAGGCGACCGAATTCCGCCCGGTGAAGGGCGTCACCGAGCAGGAACTGGCCGATGCGGCACAGCTTGCCTCGCTCGCCGACGAAACGCCGGAAGGCCGCTCGATCGTCGTGCTGGCCAAGGAGAAATACGCCATCCGCGCCCGCGACATGGCGACACTGCACGCCACCTTCGTGCCCTTCACCGCGCAGACCCGGATGAGCGGCGTCGACATAGACGGCTCCTCCGTGCGCAAGGGCGCGGTCGATTCCGTGCTCGCCCATGTCAACCAGTCGACCGTCGCCAGCCACGCAACGCGCCCGAACAGCGATACGATCAGGGATCTCCAGGCGATCGCCGACGAGGTCGCCAAATCGGGCGGCACGCCGCTTGCGGTCGAGCGCGACGGACGCCTGCTCGGCATCGTGCACCTCAAGGACATCGTCAAGGGCGGCATCCGCGAACGCTTCGCCGAGCT
Organism: Mesorhizobium sp. B2-6-4; assembly: GCF_006441495.1. Classification (NCBI taxonomy): domain Bacteria; kingdom Pseudomonadati; phylum Pseudomonadota; class Alphaproteobacteria; order Hyphomicrobiales; family Phyllobacteriaceae; genus Mesorhizobium; species Mesorhizobium sp. B2-6-4. Next base: position 237,443 of record NZ_VFUE01000008.1, on the reverse strand, counting down.
GCGCAGCATGGGCATACGCACGGTGATGATCACAGGGGACAATCCGATGACGGCGGCGGCCATCGCGGCCGAAGCCGGCGTCGACGACTTCCTTGCCCAGGCGACGCCGGAGGACAAGCTGAAACTGATCCGCGACGAGCAGGCCAAGGGCAAGCTGGTCGCCATGTGCGGCGACGGCACCAACGACGCGCCGGCCCTTGCCCAGGCCGACGTCGGCGTCGCCATGAACACCGGCACGGTGGCCGCGCGGGAAGCAGGCAACATGGTGGACTTGGACTCCGATCCGACCAAGCTGATCGAGATCGTCGAGATCGGCAAGGCGCTGCTGATGACGCGCGGTTCGCTGACCACCTTCTCCATCGCCAATGACGTGGCCAAGTACTTCGCCATCATCCCGGCCATGTTCGCCGTGTTCTACGTCGCACCCGGCCACACCACAGGTCCGCTGCAGGCGCTCAACATCATGCATCTGGCGACGCCGCAGAGCGCCATCCTGTCGGCCATCATCTTCAACGCGCTGATCATCATCGCGCTGATCCCGCTGTCGCTGCGCGGCGTCAAATACCGGGCAATCGGCGCCGGGGCGCTGCTCAGCCGCAACCTGCTCGTCTACGGCCTCGGCGGCATCATCGTGCCGTTCGCCGGCATCAAGATTATCGACATGGCCGTCACGGCCCTCGGCCTTGCATAAGGGATCACTCCGATGCTCAAGCAAATCAGACCCGCGATCGTCATGATAGTCTTCTTCACCGTGCTGACCGGGCTCATCTATCCCCTCGGCATGACCGGCATCGCCCAGGCGCTGTTCCCGAAACAGGCCAATGGCAGCCTGATCGAGAAGGACGGCAAGGTGGTCGGTTCCGAACTGATCGGCCAGGCCTTCGCCAGCGAACGCTATTTCCACGGCCGGCCATCGGCCGCCGGCAATGGCTATGACGGCGGCGCCTCCAGCGGCTCGAATCTGGGTCCGACCAACCTCAAGCTGATCGAGCGCATCAAGGGCGACGCGGCGAAGTTGAAGGCCGAAAACCCCAATGCGCCGGTTCCGATGGGCCTCGTCACGACATCGGGCAGCGGGCTCGATCCCGACATCAGCCCCGAGGACGCTTCTTTCCAGGTTCCGCGTGTCGCCAAGGCCAGGGGTATCGATGAAGCCAAGGTCAAGGCGCTCGTCGACAGCCATGTCGAGGACCGGGAGCTCAGCGTCCTGGGCGAGCCGGTGGTCAATGTGCTGGCCCTCAACCTCGCATTGGACGACACAGCCAAGCAATGAAGAACAGCGCCGGGGATCGACACCGTCCCCGGCGCCGTTCAAACTGGATGCCGATGCCGGACGACAGAAGCAACGTCGAAAACAGACCTTCCCCCGACGCGCTGCTCGAGCATGCCGAGCGCGAGGGCCGCGGGCGTCTGCGCATCTTTCTGGGCGCGGCACCGGGCGTCGGCAAAACCTATGAAATGCTGATGTCGGGACGCGCCAGGCTGGCCGACGGCATCGACGTGGTGATCGGCGTGGTCGAGACGCACGGCCGCAAGGAAACCCTGGCCCTCGTAGAGGGCTACGAGGTCATTCCGCGCCGCCCGGTCGAATACAAGGGACGCACCCTCGACGAGATGGACATAGACGCCATCCTCGCACGCCGCCCGGCACTGGTCCTGGTCGACGAACTCGCCCATACAAACGCGCCCGGCAGCCGTCACCCCAAGCGCTATCTCGACGTGCAGGAAATCCTGGCGCGCGGTATCGACGTCTACACGACGCTCAACATCCAGCATGTCGAAAGCCTGAACGACGTCGTCGCCCAGATCACGCGGGTCAGGGTGCGCGAAACGGTTCCCGATTCCATCATCGACCAGGCCGACGATGTCGAAATCATCGATCTGACGCCCGACGACCTGATCAAACGGCTGGAGGAAGGCAAGGTCTATTTCCCCAACACCGCCCAGCGCGCCATCGAGAACTATTTCTCGCCGGGCAATCTGACGGCGCTGCGCGAGCTGGCGCTGCGCCGCACCGCCCAGCGTGTCGACGAACAACTGCTCAACCACATGCAGTCCCATGCCATCCAGGGCCCATGGGCGGCGGGGGAAAGGGTGCTCGTTTGCCTCGACGCGCGTCCGGGCGGGGCGGCGCGCGTGCGCTATGCGCGCAGGCTGGCCGACCGGCTCCGCGCGCCATGGACGGCGCTTCATGTCGACACGCCTCGTTCGGCCGCCATGTCGGAAGAAGAGAAGGACAGGCTGGCGAACCATCTGCGCCTCGCCGAGCAACTCGGCGCCGAGGTGACGACCATTCCGGGCCAGAACGTCGCGCAGGACATCGTGCGCCATGCGACGGCGAACAATTTCACCCATATCGTGGTCGGCAGGCCGACCCGGTCGCGCTGGCGGGAATTGATCGAGGGCTCGCTCACCTATGATCTGATCCGCAATGCCGGCGACATCAGCGTCCATGTCATCTCGGGAACCGAGCGCGATACCGACGCAGCATCGAGAAAGGTCAGGACGGCGGCCGAGCAGCGGCCGTTCCAGATATGGCCGTATCTGTTCGCCACGGCCTATGTCGCGGGCTCGCTGGCCGTCGGCACGGTTCTCGATCAGTTCCTCGACGTGCGCAATCTGGCGATCGTGCTGCTGCTGGCGGTGCTGACATCGGCGGTGACGTTCGGACTGTGGCCGGCCTTGTACGCCTGTTTCCTGAGCGCCCTTGCCTTCAACTACTTCTTCCTCGAGCCGCGCTACACGCTGACGATCAGGGATCCCGAGAGCATCGTTGCGTTTGCCGTCTTCCTCGTCGTTGCCGTCATCGCCAGCAACCTGACGGCGCGCGTGCAGCGTCAGGCCGCCGCCGCCCGCTCACGGGCGCGGGCCACGGAGGATATCTATCTGTTTTCCAAGAAGCTTGCCGGCGCCGGTACGCTCGACGACGTTCTGTGGGTCACGGCCTTCCAGATCGCCTCGATGCTGAAATTGCGGGTGGTGCTGCTTTTGCCCGAAAACGGCGCCATCACCGTCAAGGCGGGCTATCCGCCCGACGACACGCTGGCCGAGGCCGACATCGCCGCCGCCCGCTGGGCCTGGGAGCACGATCGCGCCGCCGGCCGCGGCGCCGATACGCTGCCCGGTGCGAAGCGGCTCTATCTGCCGCTACGCACCGGGCGCACGGCGGTCGGCGTGGTCGGCCTCGACAACGACAAGCAGGGTCCGCTGCTGACGCCCGAGCAGCAGCGGCTGCTCGACGCGCTGGCCGACCAGGCAGCGGTCGCCATCGAGCGCATCCAGCTCGTCGCCGACGTCGATCGTGCCAAGCTCGCGGCCGAAGCCGACAGGCTGCGCTCGGCGTTGCTGACCTCCATCTCCCATGATCTGAAGACGCCGCTCGCCGCCATCATGGGCGCGGCCGGCACTCTCAGGGAGTTCGCGCCTGATCTACCCGAGCAGGACCGGACGGAGCTGTTGTCGACGGTGGTCGACGAAGCGGAACGGCTGAACCGCTTCATCGCCAATCTGCTCGACATGACCAAGATCGAATCCGGTGCGATGGAGCCGAACTATGCGCTGCACTATGTCGGCGACGTCGTCGGCACCGCGCTCGATCGCGCCCGCAAGATCACCAGCGAGCACAAGATCGAGGTCGACATTCCGCCCGACCTGCCGATGCTGAAGCTCGACCCGGTGCTGTTCGAGCAGGTCCTGTTCAACCTGGTCGACAATGCATCGAAATATTCGCCGCCCGGCTCGACGATCCGCCTGCAGGGCTGGACCGACATCGGCTCCGTCGTGCTTCAGATCATGGATGAGGGATTGGGCATCCCTCCGCAGGATCTTGAGCGCGTGTTCGACACTTTCTACCGGGTCCGCAAGGGCGACCAGGTGCGCGCCGGTACCGGGCTCGGCCTGTCGATCTGCCGCGGCTTCATCGAGGCGATGGGCGGCACGATCTCGGCCGCCAACCGGACCGACCGTTCGGGTGCTGCCTTCACCATCAGGATGCCGGTGCCGGCGGAACTGTCCGGCAATCGCATCGGCTCCAGCGCGGATCAGCCTCGATGACCAATTCGAACGTCAGGATACTGGTCGTCGATGACGAGCCGCCGATCCGCAAGTTGCTCCGGGTCGGCCTCGCCAGCCAGGGCTACGCGGTCAGCGAGGCGCCGAACGCCAAGGCGGCTATCGAGCTGATGGTGCAGGAAAAACCGGATCTCGTGCTGCTCGACCTTGGCCTGCCCGGCATGAGCGGCCATGAACTGCTGCGCAAATGGCGCGACGACGGCCTCGATATCCCGGTGGTCATTCTCTCCAGCCGCGCCGACGAGGCCGGCATCGTCGACGCGCTCGAACTCGGCGCCGACGACTACATCACCAAGCCGTTCGGAATGAACGAGCTGGTGGCGCGCATCCGCGTGGCACTGCGGCACAAGTTCCAGCAGCAGGGCGAGAGGCCGGTGTTCCAAACCGGTGATCTCAGCGTCGACCTGGTCAAGCGCATCGTCAAGGTCGGGGGCAAGGAGGTAAAGCTGTCGCCCAAGGAATACGACATTCTGCGCATTCTCGTGCAGTATGCGGGCAAGGTTCTCACGCACCAGTTCCTGCTGAAGCAGGTGTGGAACGATTCGACCGACGTGCAGTATCTGCGGGTCTATGTCCGGCAGTTGCGGCAGAAGATCGAGAAGACGCCGGACCAGCCGCGCTACATCACCACCGAGACCGGCGTCGGCTACCGCCTGCGCGAGGTAGAATAAGCGTTGCCTGGCCTGATTAGCCGACAGCTTCCGGCAGCCGGTTCGCGGCCGTCGATGTGCGCAAGGCGGCGAGGCAGCCAATGATGCCGAGCGGCACGAAGGCGAGGAATAGCCAGGTCGCCACATCAGCCGCCGCGTCCCGGTTCAGGCCTTGCGAAAAGCCGCTGGCATTGGCGACGATGCCGGCAAGGGCGGCACCCACCGCATAGCCGATGCGTTGCATGGTCGGCACCGCGGCCGAGGCGATGGTCTGCTCATCACCCGGCGCGGAGGCCACGATGACGCGCGTCAGGAACGGCCAGGCAACGCCGAAGCCGCCACCCTGCAAAAGGGCGCATACCAGGATCAGCGGGATCGAGCCTGCCGGGATGGTGTAGGCGAAACCAGCGAGGCCGGTGGCGATCATCAGGGCCCCGATGACGATGATCGATCTCTCACGCTCCTGTGGCGCGTTGGCGACAAGGATCGACAGGATCGACCAGGCGATCGATTCGGCGGCGATGATGTAGCCGGTGGTCAGGAGCGGAACGTGGTGCAGCGTGGTCAGAAGCAGCGGGCCGTAAATGGCAAAGGAACAGGTCGCCACCGAGAAGGCGGCGACCATGGTCATGCCGCTGCCGACCGGCGTGCGCCACGAGAACAGCCGCGAGGGGAAAAGCCGCGATTTCGGCTTCAGCGCATCGATACGGAAGAACAGCACAAGGCCGATCAGGCCGAGCACCATCAGCAGCGACGAGCGCAGAAGGGCGATATCGACCCCCGCCGAGGCGATCAGCACGACGGCGACGGCAAGGCAGCCAAGCGCTATGAGCGGGAAGGGTGGTGCCTTGCCCGCGCCGGCACTCGGCCTCGTCGCTTCCGGCGTGTCGAGCACGACGAAGCTCGCCAGCGCCATCGCCGCACCGCCGAACACGAAGATGCCGAACGCCCAGCGCCATGACAGAAGCTCTGTCATGATCGCGCCAAGCATCGGCCCGCTGAAGGCGGCGACGCCCCAGATCGCCGACATGATACCGAAAAGCTGCGGCCAGATGGCCCGCGGAAACAGGCGCTCCACCGAGACGAAAGCCAGCGACACCAGCGCGCCGCCGCCCAGGCCCTCGATCAGGCGCCCGGCCAGGAACAATTGCATCGAGGGCGCGGTGGCGCAGATCAGCGCGCCGGCCGCGTAAAGCAGCGCCGCGACCACCATGTTGGTGCGCAGCGCCACATAGCTGACCAGCCGTCCGGCCGCGGCACCGGCGACGATGGCGCCCAGTTCATAGATCGCCAGCGACCAGCCGACGAGCTGCACGCCCGCCAGTTCGCCGATCATGGCGGGCATGACGGTCGCCACCATCGTCTCGTTGGTGGCGTGCAGCAGGATGCCGAGGCTGATGAAGCAGAAGCGCGCGAGGTCGCCGCTCGCCCACAATGCGCGCCAGTCGACCCTGTTTGTGCTGATGTCGGTCACTTCGGTCCCTCGAATTTCATGTCCCGATGCAAACGCATGGCGCCAGGAGCCGGCTCGGGGGTCCGGCAGGACCATGGTCGGATGGGTTTGTAGAACCTCAACCAAGCTTGAGCTCAAGCGATTTTTTGGACATGTTCGTGGATGCCCGCATCCCTGGCCGGCCGGCATCGCCGGCCAATCAGTTCTCCGTGCTGCGCAGCTGGAACTGGCTGACACCGATGGCGAAATTGATGCCGGTCTGGGTCTGCAGGCTGAGCGGCTGCAAGGTGAAGGACTGCGAGGAGCCGCCAACCAGCAGATTGGCCCCGGCGCCGACGGTTGCCGTCACCTCGGCGCTGGCGCCGACATAGTCGCCGGCCAATGCGCCCGGCGCGTAGATGTTCTTCAGCGGCGTCAGCACCAGCCATCGCATCACCGCCTGCTTGGTCGTGCCGATGTCGAGGCCGTATTTGTTGACCGCGCCGAAATAGGCTTCCGGCGCGAAAGTCTTGTCGGCAGGGGTGAAGGTGCAGCTCAGATCCTTGCTCGAGCCGAAGATGAAGCCGGTGCCGCCCGATATGGCGCATTCAAGTGTGCCGAGCTCGATGCCCTGGTCCTGTGCCTGGGCCAAGGCGGGGCTGGCAATGGCAACGATGGCAGCAAGGATCATTTTGCGTGTCATGGGCCCCTCGTGCATTCGCTGCAGCCATCTTTGAGGAGCAGATGACACTGCTTCGCGAGCGAAGGATGCCAGGTCAGTGCACGGGGTCCGGTCGGTGATCGTCGGGCTTTGGCCGGCAACCGTCTATGGCGGGATGTATCGTCCACTGGTTCTGAGGCTCCTGCTGGGATGCGACGGTCAATGGCGATCCTGCCGTCTCAACGGCTTCACACCAGCGCGCGGGGCCGCCGTCGGGAACCGGGGATTCGTTCCAGCTGCCGTTCCAGGTGCCGATCTTCTGACAGTGCTTGATGGGATGGATTTCGTTCCAGCCGTCATGTGCCGAATCGTAGACCCACGTTCCCTTGACGAACAGGATGTCCGCGCCGCGGCGCGTCGGATCGTTGACGTGAAGATCGCCGAGATTCTCGTCGAGATCCGTCGGATTGGCTGTGTCGAGCAGGCCGACTATGCCGCCTATGATGACGATGACCGCCGCGATGAGCGACAGGACCGCGCAGGCGATCCAGCCGAAGAAGGGAATGGCGCAAGCAACCGCGGCGGCCGTGGCGACTGGAATTGCGGCAAGGCAGGCTATCATGAGGTCGTAGACGCCGGCGCCTTCGAACTCGCAATGCAGCACCGCGGTCGGGTCGTCATTGGCCCATTGGCGCGCTTCCTGACCTTTCCAGTCGAGGCCCGCGCCTTGGATCGCAGGCGTGTTGGCGATCAGGCGTCCAAACGGCGCTATCTTTTCGGCCGTTGCCTGGTTGGTGAATTCGACGACATTGCCCGGCACCAGATTGAGACTGTAGTCGGTGTCGAACCGGTCCAGTCCCGACTTCTCCTCCGGCGGATCGACCTTGAGCAGCCAGCCCACCGCGCATTCGTCGCCACCGAGACAGATCAGCCGGTCGTACAGCCACCAGCGGCAATAGGCCAATATGGCCGCAAGCGCCACCAGCATGGCGGCCGGTCCGGGAAGGGCGCCCACAAGGATGAGCGGCAAAGCGACCACGGCCGCCGCAATGATCATCTGCCCGTATTGTTTGCCGTGGTGATTTCCGACCGATACGCATTTGGTGTAGTGCCGATAAGCCATGGCGACCCCCTATCGCTCGACATAGAGCGTCACGCCGCCGGCGAGGCCGCGGGCCGAGAAAGCATGAACGTTGATTGCCTTACGGCCGGTGAAACCGGCTGGCGGTTCAATATTGACAGTGACGGGGATTTCCTCACCCGGGGCAAGGTCCGCTTGTGCGGGCTCGAACGTGACAAGCCAGCCGGCGGGCAAAGGATGCGATTGACGGGTGTGGCCGACAGGCACTGCCGCGATGGTGCCGGGGAAGGTGCGCAAGGGCCGGCGACGCGGCCTCGGGCGAGGGCGCGGCTCACAGACCGGCAATTCAGGAAGGGAATAGGCATCGGCCTCGAGACGAAATCCCATCCTCTCCCGCTCGCCATTGCGCAGGCGAAATTCAAATCTTGCGGGCGAATGGGCGACACCGACGGTGGTGTTGTCCTGGCCTAGGTTGTTGTTCGGGTTCGCATCGTCGAGCCAGTCGAGCAGGACCTGGATGCAATAGTGACCAGGCGCTGCCGGAGTTCGCCATTTGACCGACGCGAAAGCCGGATGGTTGGCCCCGCCCTTGACGCCGAGATCGGTCCTGGTCTCATCGATCCAATGCGACACCGTGCCGATGCCGAAACTCAGATAGGAGAATTTCACCGGCAGATCGACGACCGGGGCCTCGGTCGAGTTGTTCCAGATACGGGCGACGATTTCATATTCGGTGTCGGGCGCCAGCATATGTGGTGCGACAGGATTGCCGCCGCTTCGGATCTCGATGTCGGGGTTGTCCCATGTGACGGCGAGGCCCTGGCCCATCAAATAATACTGCGCGTAGATCAGGGGATCCGGGCGTTTATAGGCGGGGTCGCTGATCTTGACGCAACGTTGCGGCCCGCTTCGGTCCAACCGATCGGGGAGCTTCATTCTTTCGCAGAGCAATCTGGCGAGGGCGCAGATCCGGGCAGCGATCTGGCGCAGGTTCGATGGCCACTCGGTGAACGCGTCGGCGAGCGCGTTCAGGAAATCCAGTACTTTGGGGAGCGGGTTCATGGCCAGTCCGCGGCCATTTCGTCAACGTCGCTGTCGACGCATGAAAAACCAGACAGCGGCAATCAAGAATGGTGCGAGTATCAGAAGAAGTTCGAAGGATCCCGACCCGCCATCGGGCGAAAATCCGAATAACTGCTCGATGAAATCCATCACGGCCTCCGGCAGCTGCAACAAAATTGCATTCGACGATGTCTTTACATCTGCCGGAGCTCGCGCGCATTTTCGCGCAGAGCCAGCAACATTTCCGGTTGGTAGCACAGAACGAGCAAGTCTTCCATCGGCAATAATTTCGATCTGCTAGCTTGGCCTGGTCACAGCAGTTCGCAAATGCAAAGCGCGCGGCGGAACCAAGTCCACCGCGCGCTATTTTGATCATCGCGCGGTTGCCGTCCGTGCCGAGAAGATCAACGTGCCGTTACTTGAGAGAGTGGATCAGCTCAAGCGAGGTCACGGCAACGGCCAGGTTGACGCCGGTCTGCGCCTGGACGCTGAGCGGCTCCAGCATGAAGGCGCTGTCGAAGCCGCCGACCAGCAGATTGGCGCCGCCGCCGGTCACGACGCTCGCCTCGGCATTGACGCCGTAATAGCTGCCGGCAAGGTCGCCCGCGTCGCGGTCACGGGTCGCGGCAAACACGGCCCAGGCGAGTTGGCCCTGGTGCGTCTTGCCAACATCGACGCCGAGCTTGGAGATGACGCCGGTGTAAATCTCGGCCGGACCGTGATGATAGGGGCGGAAGACACAGGACACGCCCTTGTTGGATGTCACGATGTAGCCGGTGCCGCCGTCGATGGTGCAGTCGAGCGTGCCGAGCTGCAATCTGCCGGCGCTTGCCGGTGCAACAGCGAACATGGTCGTGGCGAGCGCAGCGGCGCAGACGAGTTTCTTGGTCATGGGAGGTCCTTTCGCAAAACGCTTCAAAGTAACGGCTGGGTGGCCAGACCGTTCCGCTGAAACCTTGGCGCGAACAAGGCAGGCGATCACGGCTTGCAGCGGGGTCAGCGCGCGGTTGCCGGATTGATGGCGATCTACGGCGATACGTGTCCTTTCGGACACGCATCCGACGCGTGGGCTTGGCCGGCCTTGCCTGATGTCAGCTGACGCGGGCGAGGCCATCCTTGGCAGGCTGGTAGGTGGGATCGAGCCGAACGGCTTCCCGGTAGGACTTGGCCGCCTTGGCCTTGTCGCCGCGCCGCTCGTAGATCAGCGCCTGGTTGGACCAGGCTTCGGCGTTTTTGCCGTCGAGCTTGATGGCCATGTTGAAATCGGAGAAGGCATTGTCCTCGTCATTGGTGGCGAGATAGGAAAGGCCGCGGCCATTATACGGCTCGGCGGCGTCCGGGGCCAGCGAGATGGCGGTCGAGAAATCCTCGATGGCGAATTTGTGCTGGCCCTGGCTCTGATAGATCAGGCCCCGATTGTGATAGGCGCGGGCATCGGTCGTGTCGAGCTGGATCGCCTTCTGGAAGTCGTTGAAGGCTTCCTGGGTGCGGCCGGCCTTGCGGTAGAGATTGCCACGGCCGATATAGGCGGCATCGTAGTTGCCATTGATCTGGATCGAGCGGTTGTAGTCCGCCAGCGCTGCTTCCTGATTGCCGAGGAAGCGCTGGATGAGCGCACGGTTCGAATAGGCCTGGTAGAAATTCGGGTTAAGCTGGATGGCCTGGTTGAAATCCTTGAGCGCCGCCTGGTATTGGCCGCCCCGGCCATAGGCCGAGCCGCGCACATTGTAGCCTTCAGGATCCTGCGGATTGCGCTGAATCACCGCCGACAGCGAGGAGATATTCTCGCTCGACCCTTGCGCCTTGTCGATGTTGTTGAACTCGCCGGTCGGGCCTGAGGTCTGGCAGCCGGCAAGCATCAATCCGGAAAGCAGGGCTGTCGCCAGGGCAAAGCCACGAAATGTGGTTTTGCTCTCCACGCTGATTGCGTTCATGTCTGCCCTGTCCTCACTTGCCGCGTCATTCAGGTCCGGATCCCCCCTCCGGGCCGGGTCACATCAAAATAAAAAGGTGGCGGCGATTCCGCATCGCGCCACCCCTGGTATCCTTCGAAAAGGACGAAATATTGGCGTTAATCAGCGCGGCGGACGCGCTGCGCCGGCGGCACCGCCAGCAGCCACCGGACGCGGCGTCATCGGCAGCAGACCTTCGCGCTGTGCGCGCTTGCGGGCCAGCTTGCGGGCTCGGCGCACGGCTTCGGCCTTTTCACGGGCGCGCTTCTCGGAAGGCTTCTCGTAGTGACCGCGCATCTTCATTTCGCGGAAGATGCCTTCGCGCTGCATCTTCTTCTTGAGAGCGCGAAGCGCCTGATCAACATTGTTGTCGCGGACGAGTACCTGCACGGGCAATCCTGTCTTTCGGGTTTGATATCAACAGGCAAGCGGCCATAGCCACTAGCCTCCGCGGCGATTTACACCACGAATTGTGGCGGCTGATAGCAGAATCACGCCGCGCTGTCCACAGCCGAAATGAACGGAGGCGGCCAATTCGCCCAGCGGGCGCTCGCAAGATAGGCAGCCAACTACGCGGTGGCCAGATGCAACCGCTCAAAATCCTCGAAGAATTCGCCATAGTCGCAGGTTATCTCTTCGCCCGCCGCTATGTCGCGGGTCGCGGTTGCCCCGCCATATTGCGAAAAGTCCGTGTTCGGCGTCGCCGAATGGTTCATGAAGCGGCCATTGTCGACCTCATAGACCATGAAGCCGGGCCGGTCGGGACTGGGATAGGCGTAGCGGTCGAGCAGTTCCCTGAGATGCGAGGGTGCCGCCTGGTATTTTTCCAGCGGGATCAGCCGGTCGAAATCCGGGTCGAGCCGCCAGATCGAGGCGCCTTTCCTGATCGGCTCGGCGGCGAACACGCCGACGCCCTCGATTGCGCTTTGGGCGACATAGGTTTTGATCAGCAGCATGGTTCCGGCCCGTTTCCAAGGAGAGAACGGAATCGTCAATTCGAGCCCAAATGCAAGCCCGGATTGCGACATCGCGGCCCGCGTTGATCCGCATGCCGGCGCCGAAACCGTTCACGTCCGGTTGATCGACACGCCGCCGTCGGCGAACAGCGCCGTTCCGGTGGTGAAGCTTGATGCGTCGGAGGCAAGATAAAGCGCCGAGCGGGCGATCTCTTCCGGCCGGGCCATCCGCTTCAGGGCATGGATGCCTTCGACGAACGTGCGGGCCTCGGGCGTGGTTGTGGTCGCGCCGGGCGTGTCTGTGCCGCCTGGCAGCAGTGCGTTGACGCGCAACCCCTTCGGCCCGTACTCGGCGGCCAGCACTTGCGTCAGGCCGATCAGGCCGGCCTTGGCCGCGGCGTAGGCCGCCATGCCTGGCATGCCGGCGGTATAGCCGACGAAGCTGGAGGTGAAGACCAGCGATCCGCCGCCACGCTCCAGCATCGCCGGTATCTGATGCCTGGCGGCCAGATAGGCGCTGGTCAGATTGGTATCCATCGTGTCGTGCCACGACGCCGGCGGCAGGTCCGGCAGCGGCGCCATCATGCCGACAGCGCCGGCATTGTTGAATGCAATGTCGAGACCACCGAAGCTGCCGGTGGCAAGATCGACCACCGCCTTCGCATAGGCTTCGTCCCTGACGTCGCCGGCAAGAGCGAGCGCAGTGCCGCCGGTTTCCACGATCTCCTCGACAAGCCTATCGAGCTCGGCCTGACGGCGCGCGGCGGCGACGACTTTGGCTCCTTCCTCGGCAAAGAGCTTTGCAGTGGCGCGGCCGATGCCGGAACTGGCGCCAGTGACGATGGCGATCTTGTTGGCGAGTGCGAGCATGTTTCTGTCATCCTTCCGCTAAGCCGGCCTTGCCGGCGGTCGGATGCGTCGTCGCAAATGAGCATGGCCGCAGCCACCCGAAAGCTGCGAACCCGCCGATTTTCCCTGGCCTCGCACGCCGCGGCCGGTTGCGGCGCAAAACGGCAAGAGCCGTCGCAAACAGCGCAAGGGTGGCAGCGCTGTTTCGCTAGTGATACACCTCGCGCGCCGGGGGAAATTGCTAGCCCGGCCGCAAATCCGCGAGACTTTGGCGCGAGGCTGGAACGTGAAGAAATACTCTGTATTCGCCATCGCGCGTGAGGCCATGCGCGGCCACAAGGGCTGGGAGGAGCAATGGTCCTCGCCGGAGCCGAGGAAGGAATACGACGTCGTCATCGTGGGCGCCGGCGGCCATGGCCTGGCTACCGCCTACTATCTCGCCACCGTGCACGGCATCACCAATGTCGCGGTGCTGGAGAAGGGCTGGCTCGGTGGCGGCAATACCGGCCGCAACACCACCATCATCCGCTCCAACTATCTCTATGACGAGAGCGCCGGCATCTACGACCATGCGCTGAAATTGTGGGACGGGCTCAGCCAGGAGCTCAATTACAACGTCATGTATTCGGCACGCGGCGTCATGATGCTGGCGCACAATGTGCACGACATCCAGGTGCTGAAGCGCCATGTCCACGCCAACCGGCTGAACGGCATCGACAATGAATGGCTCACACCCGAGCAGGCGAAGGAATTCTGCCCGCCGCTCAATATTTCCAGGGATGCGCGCTACCCGGTCGTCGGTGCCGCCTTGCAGCGGCGCGGCGGCACGGCGCGCCATGACGCGGTCGCCTGGGGGTATGCGCGCGGCGCCTCGGCGCGGGGCGTGCACATCATCCAGAATTGCGAGGTCACCGGCGTCAAGCGGGCGGCCAATGGCGCGGTCACCGGTGTCGAGACGACGCGCGGCTTCATCGGCGCCAAGAAGGTCGGCGTGGTCGCGGCCGGCCATTCCTCGGTCATTATGAACATGGCCGGCGTGCGAATGCCGCTGGAAAGCTATCCGCTGCAGGCGCTGGTGTCGGAGCCGGTCAAGCCTGTCGTTCCCTGCGTGGTGATGTCGAACACGGTGCATGCCTATATCTCGCAGTCCGACAAGGGCGAACTGGTGATCGGCGCCGGCACCGACCAGTACGTCTCCTACTCGCAGACCGGCGGCCTGCACATATTACAGCATACGCTGGACGCAATCTGCGAGATGTTCCCGATCTTCACGCGCATGAAGATGCTGCGCTCCTGGGGCGGCATCGTCGACGTCACGCCCGACCGCTCGCCGATCCTGGCCAAGACGCCGGTGCCCGGCCTCTACGTCAATTGCGGCTGGGGCACGGGCGGCTTCAAGGCGACACCCGGCTCCGGCCATGTCTTTGCCCACACCATCGCCAGGGACGATCCGCATCCGATCAACGCGCCCTTCACCATCGAGCGGTTCCGCACCGGCCGGTTGATCGACGAGGCGGCGGCGGCGGCGGTGGCGCATTGACGATGACTGAGCTGTAGGAACGAAAACATGCTTCTCATCCGCTGCCCCTATTGCGAGGAAGAGCGTCCGGAACTTGAGTTCCGCAACGCCGGCGAGGCGCATATCGCGCGCTCGGCCAACATGTCAGGCGAGAGCGACGAGGATTTCGAAAAATTCTTCTTCATCCGCTCGAATCCCAAAGGCATCATCTATGAGCGCTGGCGACACATGCATGGCTGTGCGCGCTTCTTCAACGCCGTGCGCGACACCGTCACCGACAAGTTCGTCATGACCTACAAGGCCGGCGAGCCGAAGCCTTCCAAGCTGCCCAAGAACTCCAGCGAAGTGGTTGCCAAATGAGCGGCGCGTTCCGCATACCGAGCGCCGGCCGCCTGAGCCAGGCCAAGACCGCCCGCTTCAGCTTCGACGGTCAGTCCTTCGTCGGCATCGAAGGCGATACGCTGGCTTCGGCGCTGCTGGCCAACGGCGTGCACCTGGTCGGCCGCTCGTTCAAATATCACCGGCCGCGGGGCGTGCTGTCGGCCGGCGCGGAGGAGCCCAACGCGCTGGTGCAGATCGTGCGCGACGACGCGCGCAAAACGCCGAATGTTCGCGCGACCGTGCAGGAACTCTATGACGGACTCGCCGCCAACTCGCAGAACCGCTGGCCGTCGCTGTCCTTCGACGTCAGCGCGGTCAACGATCTGGCGTCGCCGCTGTTTTCGGCCGGCTTCTACTACAAGACCTTCATGTGGCCGAAGGCGGCCTGGAAGAGCCTCTACGAACCCAAGATCCGGGAAGCCGCCGGGCTTGGCGTGTCCCCCGACAGGCCGGACCCCGACCATTATTCGTCGCGTTACGCTCATTGCGACGTGCTGGTGCTGGGCGGCGGTGCGGCCGGCATCGCGGCTGCATTGGCAGCGGCTGAAACCGGCGTGCGGGTCATTCTGGCCGATGAGCAGGCCGAATTCGGCGGCAGCCTGCGCTTCGAGAGCGGCGCGAAAATCGACGGCCAGGGCGGCTTTGCCTGGGCGCAGGCGGCGATCGCCAGGCTGAAAGGCATGGACAATGTCCGCGTGCTGTCGCGCACGACTGCCTTCGGCTACTACGCACAGAACTTCGTCGGCCTGGTCGAACGGGTCAGCGATCATTTGCAAAATCCCGGCCACGACCTGCCGCGCGAGCGGCTGTGGCAGGTGCGCGCCAGGCGCGTGGTGCTGGCGTCCGGGGCCATCGAGCGCCACATGGTGTTCGCCAACAACGACCGGCCGGGCATCATGCTGGCCTCGGCCGCGCGCACCTATCTCAATCACCATGGCGTCGCGGTCGGAAAAAACGTCGGCGTCTACACCGCCAATGATTCCGCTTACGCGGCGGCGATCGACCTGAAGAAGGCCGGCGTCAACATCGCGGCTATCGTCGATCTGCGCGACAATCCGACAGGGCCGGTGATCGATGAAGCAAGGATGCTCGGCATCGAGATCAATTTCGGCCGCGCGGTGATCCGCGCCGGAGGCAAGCTGCGCGTCTCGTCGATGACGGTGCAGCCGAAGAATGGTGGCGGCGAGCGCACCATTGCGGTCGATGCGATCCTGATGTCGGCCGGCTGGACGCCGTCGGTGCACCTGTTCTCGCAGTCGCGCGGCAAGGTCGCCTTCAACGACGAAACCAAGCGCTTCGTGCCCGGCACCTACGCGCAGGACTGCGTCTCTGTCGGCGCCTGCAACGGCACGGACGGCCTGTCGGCGACCCTCGACGAGGCCTATGCGGCAGGGGCCAAGGCGGCAAGGGACGCCGGCGCAAAGACTGCCAAGGGTACAAGGCCAAAAGTCGACGCCTCGGAAAGCTGGTCGCGTGGCATGCTGGGCGCCGCCCCCGGCGCCGGTCCGGATACGACGGTGAAGGCCTTCGTCGATTTCCAGAACGACGTCACCGCCAAGGACATCCGCCAGGCGGTGCATGAGGGCATGCGCTCGATCGAGCACGTCAAGCGCTTCACCACCAACGGCATGGCGACCGACCAGGGCAAGACCTCGAACATGCACGGCCTGGCGATTGCCGCCGAGACGCTTGGCAAGCCAATCCCCGAGGTGGGCCTCACTACGTTCCGCGCCCCTTATACGCCGGTGACCTTCGGCGCCATCGTCAGCCATGCGCGCGGTCCGCTGTTCGATCCGACGCGCAAGACGGCGATCCATCCCTGGGCTGAAGCCCAAGGCGCCGTGTTCGAGGATGTCGGCCAGTGGAAGCGCGCCTGGTACTTCCCCAGGGGTGGCGAGGACATGCATGCGGCGGTCGACCGCGAGTGCGTCGCGGTTCGAAACACGGCCGGCCTGTTCGATGCCTCGACGCTCGGCAAGATCGAAGTGGTCGGTCCCGATGCGGCCAAGTTCATGGAGCTGCTCTACACCAATCCGTGGGAAAAGCTGGAGCCCGGTCGCTGCCGCTACGGCATCATGCTGCGCGAGGACGGCTTCATCTATGATGACGGCGTCGTCGGCAGGCTGGCGCCCGACCGCTTCCATGTGACGACGACGACCGGCGGCGCGCCGCGCGTCATGAACCATATGGAGGACTATCTCCAGACCGAGTTCCCGCATCTCAATGTCTGGCTGACCTCGATCACCGAGCAATGGGCTGTTATCGCCGTACAGGGGCCGAAGTCTCGCGACATCATCGCGCCGCTGGTCGAAGGCATCGACATGTCGGATGAGGCCCTCCCGCACATGTCGGTGCGCGAGGGCAAGATATGCGGCGTGCCGACAAGGCTGTTCCGCATGTCGTTCACCGGCGAGCGCGGCTTCGAGGTCAATGTGCCGGCCGATTACGGTCAGGCCGTGTGGGAAGCGCTGTGGGCCGAGGGCCAGAAGCATGGCGCAACCGCCTACGGCACCGAGGCGATGCACGTGCTGCGCGCCGAGAAGGGCTACATCATCGTCGGCCAGGACACCGACGGCACGGTGACGCCCAATGATGCCGGCCTCGACTGGGCCGTCGGCAAGAAGAAGGCCGATTTCGTCGGCATTCGCGGCCTGACGCGGCGGGACCTGGTCGCCAAGGGCCGCAAGCAACTGGTCGGCCTCAAGACCAAGGATCCCAAGGTGGTGCTGGAGGAAGGCGCGCAGATCGTGGAGGATCCCAGGCAGGCGATCCCGATGAAGATGATCGGCCATGTCACGTCGAGCTATTGGTCGCAGAATTGCGGCCGCTCGATCGCTCTGGCGCTGGTCGCCGGCGGTCGCGCACGCACGGGCGACACGCTCTACGTGCCGATGCCTGGCGGGACGATCGAAGTGGAGGTTTCCGGCATGGTGTTCTTCGACGAAACCGGAGGCCGCCTCAATGGCTAAGGCAGTCGCGAAAAAGACGGCTTCGGCCGCATCGCCGGCGGCCGAGCGCCGTCCGGCGCTGGCCGGGCGCGCTATCTCCGCGGCAGGCGCCAAGGTCGAACTGCTGGCGCCTGCCGAGCGTATCTCGCTGCGCGCGCCGGAGGCGTCGCTTGCCGCCTTGTCGAAGGCGCTCGGCGTGACCTTGCCGAAAAAGCCGAAGACGTCCGTGTCGAAAGGCGGGCGCACCGCGCTGTGGCTTGGACCGGATGAGTGGATGATCATCGACGAGGCCGGCAACGACCCGCTCGCCGATTGTGCAAAGATTTCCGCCCTGCATTCCGCTGTCGGCATCTCGCATCGCAACGTCGCGATATCGGTCGCCGGTCCGGCCGCGGCCGCGGCAATCAATTCGGGCTGCCCGCAGGATCTGTCGCTCGAAGCCTTCCCGGTGGGTGCCGCCTCGCGTACCATTCTCGGCAAGGCCGAGATCGTTCTGCTGCGCACGGCGCAAGACGCTTTCCGGGTTGAGTGCTGGCGTTCCTTCTCGGACTATGTCTTTACTTTCCTCTCCGAGGGAGCACGCGACGCGGCGGCCTGATCCTGGAACGTTTGCCGCCCGCGCCCATTTGCGGCAACAGGTCGAGGGAGAATGCCGATGCCATCGAAGTCCACGCCGAAGTCGCCCGGGAAAAGCTCGGCCGTGCGCTCCCTGGAGCATGAGCGGCATCACGGCGCCGACGCCGAAGAGGAACTCGAGGAAGGCCTCGAGGATACGTTCCCGGCCAGCGATCCTGTGTCGATCACGGGGACGGCTATCCCCGGCGCCCCCGCAAGGCCGGGCAAAGCCAAGACCGTTCCCGGACGCAAACCGCGCTGATTTCCCCAGCTTCGGTTGAGGAGCCATCTTTCCAAGACGGCGCCAAGTGGGATATTCAAAGCGCTTTGGGAGATCGTAAAATGCCGGTAAAAGCCGTCGTCTGGGGCGAGAATGTCCATGAGCAGACCAATGCCGCCGTGCGCGGCCTTTATCCATTGGGCATGCATGGGACCATCGCAGCCGCGCTCAACCAGGATAAGGGCATCGAGGCGACCACCGCTACCTTGCAGGAGCCGGAGCACGGCTTGAGCGAAAGCCGGCTGGCTGCCACCCATGTCCTGCTCTGGTGGGGCCATGCCGCCCATGGCGAGGTCAAGGACGAGATCGTTGAGCGCGTGCAGAAACGGGTCTGGGAAGGCATGGGTCTGATCGTGCTCCATTCCGGACACTATTCGAAGATCTTCAAGCGGCTGATGGGCACGCCTTGTTCGCTGAAATGGCGCGAAGCGGGCGAGCGCGAGCGCGTCTGGGCCATCAACCGCGGCCATCCGATCGCGCAAGGCATCGGCGAGTGCCTGGAGATCGGCGAGACGGAGATGTATGGCGAGCCCTTCGCGGTGCCGGAGCCGCTGGAGACAGTGTTCGTCTCCTGGTACGAAGGCGGCGAAGTCTTCCGGTCGGGGCTGACCTATCAGCGCGGCGCCGGACGGATCTTCTATTTCTCGCCCGGCCACGAGACCTACCCGATCTACCACAATGAAGGCGTGCAGCAGGTGCTGCGCAACGCCGTGCATTGGGCGCACAATCCCGCACCCGCATGGTCCGGCATCATCAATGCGCCGAACGTGCCGACAGACCAGGCCAAGGAGAAGATCGTCCAGAAGGGCCTGCGCCTGCATGCCGACGGCGATAGGGGCTTGAGCTAAGGGCTGAGTTGATGGCGCACCGCCTCCTTCTGCTCGGCACCGGTGGCATTGCCGGACATCACGTCGAGGAGTTCGCCAGGATTCCAGGATGCACAATCGTCGCCTGCGTCGACCAGGTGCCGGGCCGCGGTGCGATGTTCGCCGCCGCCAACAAGATCAGCCAGTCTTTCGAGAGCCTGGAAGCGGCGATCGGCTGGGGTGCGTTCGATGCGGCCATCAATGCGACGCCGGATGGCGTGCACAAGGCCACGACGCTGGCGCTGCTTGCCCAGGGGAAACACGTCTTTTGCGAAAAGCCGCTGGCGCCGAACCATGCCGACGCGCTTGCAATGACGGAAGCGGCCGAGGCGGCCGGGGTCGTCAACATGGTCAACCTGACCTACCGCAACTCGCCGGCGATCGAGGAAGCGCGACGCATGGTGCAGGCCGGCGAGATCGGCGCATTGCGCCATGTCGAGGCGAGCTACAAACAGAGCTGGCTGGTCAGCAAGTCATGGGGCGACTGGCGCATCGAGGACAAATGGCTGTGGCGCCTGTCCAACCGGCACGGCTCGACGGGCGTGCTCGGCGATGTCGGTATCCACATTCTGGATTTCGCAAGCTATGGCGCCGACCAGGACATCGCCACCCTGCACGCCGACCTGGTGACGTTTCCCAAGGCCGAAGGCGATCGGATCGGCGATTATGTGCTTGATGCCAACGACAGTGTCGCAATGACGGCGCGGTTCAAATGCGGGGCGCTCGCGACGATCGTCGCCAGCCGCTACATGACCGGCCACGCCAACGACCTGTCGCTGGCCATGCATGGCACCAAGGGCGCCATCAAGGTCAAAACAGACGGCAAGGTTTCGCGCCTGTCGGCCTGCCTGGGCGAGGACATCGACCAGCAACGTTGGCGGACACTGGCGCTGCCGGATGTGAAGCGCAACGCGCTGCGTTTCGCCGAAGCGCTCGATAGGGGAAGGAACGGCGATCCATCCTTCCGTCGCGCCGCCGACATGCAGAGGCTGATCGACGCGGCCTTCGAGAGTTCGTCGTCCAGACTGCCGGTCACGATCGCCTGAATCACATCTGGCCGGCTGCACCAGCCAGGCGTGTGTTGCCGCTATCAGAACGCGCTCGGCACGATCCAGGGATTGATGCTGATGCCGAGGCGCGGGCCCTTGCCTTCAGCGGTGGTTTCCGTGACGCCCTTTTTCTCGAGCGAGCCGGTCGATGCGCAATCGAGCTTCACATTGGCCTTGGCGTCGACGCAGGTCGCGGCGGGCACGTGCTTGACCGGGTGTGTCGTGTTGGCGGCGAGGGCCGAGCCCGAAAGTGCCAGCACGGCAGCGAGGGTGAGGAGGGTCTTTTTCATTGTCCGTCTCCGGGTTCGATGGGTGAATTTGTTCTCGTACGTGTACGGTATTCCGTACAAATACGCCCACTGATCGCGGAGTTCAAGCCAGAATCGTACACGTACGGAAATTTTTGTTAACCAAGAAAATCCGCCCCGCTTGGCACGTTAAACGCGGAGCGTCGATGAAGCGTGGATACGCAAGGAGATATCGTTCAGCAGTTGACCGGTGTCTCGGTCAGCGGGGGCACGTTCTGCGTGCTGAGCGTGGCAAGGGTGAAATCGCACATCCGTTTCACGAAAGCCCGCGGATCACCGAAGGGGTAGAAGGGGAAGGTGATCAGCAGCGAGATGGTGCCGTGGCCGACCGCCCACAGCATGGTAGCAATGGCGCGCGGATCACCCTGCAACTTCCCCGCGGCGACGCAGGCCTCGACCCTGCTGATCAGCACCTTCATCGCCGGGTTGCTTTCTTCCATGTCCTCGTAGCTCCGGCCTGCCGGCAGCTTGGTCTTTTCGGTCATGAAGACGGTGCGGTATTCATTGGGATTGCCAAGCCCGAATGCGGCGTATTCCGTCATCACCGCTTGCAGCGCCTCGATCGGATCGTCGGCAGGATGCTCCTCGATGCGTCGGGCAAGCGTCTCGAACGCATCCTCAGCCAGCGCGAACAATATGTCCTGCTTGTCGGCGAAATAGGAATAGACCGACATCGGCGCGTAGCCGACGCGCTTGGCCAGCTTGCGGATGGTCAGGCCCTCATAGCCTTCCTCCTGCACGAGCTTGTGCGCGGCCTCCACAAGTTCGGAACGCTGTTCGGCCTTTTGTTTCTCGCGGCGTGTCTGGGCGCTCACCGGCAATATCGCCTGCCTCTGCTGGTTGGGGGCCAACTGAATTATATACGCTGTACGGAAACGGACAAGGGCGTCGCTGGTTCCCAAGCGGCAGGCGTCAGATGGCGCCGACGCCGCCGTCGACAGCCAATGTGTGGCCGGTCATGAAGGAGTTGGCGGGGTCGGCGGCGAACAGGATCACCGGGGTGATCTCATCCACTTCGGCCACCCTCCTCATCGGCACGCCGCGCGTCAGTTCAGCCAAGGCGTCAGCTTCCGGAGCGCCGGAGACGCGCACGAAACTGTCGACCATCGCCGTTCTCGTGTGCGCCGGACAAACAGCGTTGATGCGCAGGCCCTTGCTGGCGTATTCAATTGCCGCCGACCGGGTCAGCCCAACCACGCCGTGCTTGGCGGCGGCATAGATCGAGAGCTTCGGCGCGCCACCCAGTCCTGCGGCGGAGGCGATGTTGACGATGGCGCCGCCCTTGCCGTCAGCCTTGAACTGCCGCTCCATCTGCTGGATCTGGTGTTTCATGGCATAGAAGACGCCGAGCAGATCGATTTCGATCACGCGGCGCGCCTCCTCCGAGGCGACCTGCGGCAAACGCACGAAACTCTGGACGATGCCGGCATTGTTGACCGCGACATCCAGCCGGCCGAATCTTTCGACCGCCAGAGCCACCAGCGCCTGCGACAGCGCCTCGTCGGCGATGTTTCCGGCCAGGACCGCCGTCTCGGCATCGAGCGTTTCGGCAAAGCTCCTCAAGGTTGGTTCATCGAGGTCGGAGAGGACCAGCCGCGCGCTCTCGGCGGCAAAAGCTTTGGCGGCGCCGCGGCCAAGCCCGCCCGCGGCACCCGTGATCAACACCGTTTTTCCGTCGAAGCGGCCCATCGATTATTTCTCGTCGATCAGTTTCGGTCGATCAGTTTCGCGGCGAGGTGCGAAAGCAGTTTCACCGCCTCGCCATAGGTCCTGGCCTTTTCCGGGTTCGAGGCATTGCCGTCCAGCGCGCGCTTGTAGACGCCCTGGCAGATCGCGGCCAGCCGGAAGAAGGAGAAGGCGAGGAAGAACGTCCAGTCGCCGCTGCCGGTGAGCCCGCGCCGCCGGCAATAGGTGGCGACATAGTCCTCTTCCGAAGGCAGTCCGAGCGCGGCGCGGTCGATACCGCCCAGGCCGCGAAAGCCCGAGCTATGCGGCAGGCGCCATTGCATGCACTGGTAGGCGATATCGGCAAATGGATGGCCTGATGTGGACAGTTCCCAGTCGAGCACCGCCATCACCTTCGGCCGGTCCGGCGCGAATATCAGATTGTCCAGCCGATAGTCACCATGCACCAGCGAGACACGGCCGTCGTCGGCGGGCCTGTGCGTCTCCAGCCAGTCGATCAGCCGGTCCATGTCGGCAATGGCACCGGTCTCCGAGGCGCGGTACTGACTGGTCCAACGCGCCAGTTGGCGCTCGAAATAGTTGCCCGGCCGGCCGAAATCGCCGAGACCCACGGCCTCGATATCGACGCCGTGCAGGGCGGCGAGCGTGGCGTTCATGGCATCGTAGATGGCGGCGCGCTCGCCATTGTCGCGCGCTTCCGGCAGTGCCGGATTCCAGAAGATGCGGCCGTCGATGAAATCCATGATGTAGAACATGCGGCCGATCGGCGAGTTCTCGGCCGAGAGATGCAGCATCCGCGGCACCGGCACGGCGGTGCCCGAAAGGGCGCTCATCACCCTGAATTCACGGTCGACCTGGTGTGCCGATTTCAGCAACTGCCCCGGCGGCTTGGCGCGCAGCACGTAGCGGCCGCTGGCCGCCGTCAGCAGATAGGTCGGGTTGGATTGGCCGGATTTGAATTTTTCGACGGAGGAAAGTCCGGCAAAACCGGGGATCCGCGCCTCGAGATAGGGCGAAAGCGCTGCCTGGTCGAGCGCGTTCGGGTCGCTCATGCGGTCTCTGGCTGGCGTTCGATCAGGGTCAGCGTCAGCCAGCGGGCGGTGAGCGCCGGTTTCTTCGAGCCCTCGATCTCGATCGTCACGTCATGGGCCGTCTGCACCCAACCTGAGGGCCTGACCTTGACGTCAGCCAGCACGAAACGGGTGCGGATGCGCGCGCCGGTCTTCACCGGCGCCAGGAAGCGCAGCGAATCGAAGCCGTGGTTGACGCCCATCTTGCCGTTTTCCAGCGGCGGCATGGTCTCGAACGTCATTGCCGACAACAGCGACAGCGACAGGAAGCCATGCGCGATGGTGCCGCCGAATGGCGTCTCGCGCTTGGCCCGCTCCGGATCGCAATGAATGAACTGGTGGTCGTCGGTGGCGTCTGCGAACTGGTCGATCATGCGCTGCGTGACCACCCGCCATGGCGAGACGCCCACCTCCTTGCCGACGCTGGCCAGAAGCACATCGAGACTGATCGGTTCCACGCGGATGTCCTCCAGTTTCATCCCCGGCTTCCCCGGCCGGACATGTCATTCCTTGAACAGGGTCAGCCCATGCTGCACCGACTGTCCGCCGTCAATCGGCAGGATGGCGCCGGTGACATAGCTGCCTGCACGGCTGCACAAATAGAGCGTTGCGCCGGCAATGTCATCCGGGGCGCCGATACGGCCGATCGGAACGTGGCTGCCGACATACCTGGCCTGTTCCTCAGTGGCGGTGGCAAACGCCGTCATCCGGCTCTGGAAGGGCCCAGGGGCAAAGGCGTTGACGGTGATGCGGCGGCCGGCGAATTCCAGCGCCAGGGTGCGCGTCAGGTGATGAACGGCCGCTTTGGAGGCGGTGTAGGAGTAGGCGTCGTCGGCCAGCGGCTGCGTGCCCATCACGGAGCCCAGATTGATCACCCGGGCTGGATCCTCGTCGCTGGCGGCGGCTTCGAGCAGCGGCAGCAGTTCGCGGGTCAGGTGGAAGACGGCGGTGACGTTGACGCCGAACACCTTGGCCCAGGCATGATAGGGGAAGCTCTCCAGCGGCGCTCCCCAGGACACGCCGGCATTGTTGACCAGGATATGCAGCCGTTCGGCCCGCGTCTTGACCTCGCCGACCAAGGCGGCAATGCCGGCCTCGCTGGAAACGTCTCCGGCAAAGCCTTCCGCCCGGCCCGGCGCGCCAAACCCGTTCAATTCCTCGGCGACCTTGATGCAGTCCTCGCCCTTGCGCGAGGCGATCATCACCGTTGCGCCGGCCTTGACGAGGCCCGTCGCCGCCATGCGGCCGATGCCGGTCGCCGCGCCCGTGACCAGCGCGGTCTTGCCGGCCACCGAAAAAAGATCGTCGAGATAGCTCATCGAACTCCTGCGCCTTTCATCGGCGGATCGGGGAAAGCGTTCGCGTTGACAAGGCTATCCGAAGTACGGTCATCCTTGCCACTGACAAAATGCCCGGCCTGAATGAAGGGTTAGCAACCGATGACGGAGATGAATCTCGGCATGACGGAGCGGCTGAGGCCGATCCATGCGCGCGTCGCGGCCATGGTGCGCGACGAGATCATGCCGCTCGACAAGGAATTCCTCGGCGAAGTCGGCAAGGCGGGCGACCGCTGGACATACACGCGGCGCCAGACCGAGATCCTCGAAGGGCTGAAGACGACCGCAAGAGAGCGCGGCCTTTGGAATTTCTGGCTGACCGGCTCGGAACGCGGCTACGGTCTTTCCACCGTCGAATACGCCTATCTGGCCGAGGAGATGGGCAAGGCGCATCTCGGCGCCGAGACCTTCAACTGCTCGGCGCCCGACACCGGCAACATGGAGGTGCTGGAGCGCTACGGCTCGGCGGAGCACAAGAACGCCTGGCTGGAGCCGCTTCTCGACGGAAAGATCCGCTCGGCCTATCTGATGACCGAGCCGGACGTAGCCTCGTCGGATGCCACCAACATTTCGATGCGCTGCGAACGGCGCGGCGACGGCTATGTGCTGAACGGCGAGAAATGGTGGGCCTCTGGTGCCGGCGATCCCCGCTGCGCCATCTATATCGTCATGGTGAAGACCTCCGATGGAGAGCCGAAGCACAGGCGGCATTCGATGATCCTCGTGCCGGCGGACACCAAGGGTGTCAGCAAGCTGCGTCCAATGCAGGTCTACGGCGACGACGACGCGCCGCACGGCCACATGCATCTTCGCTTCGACAATGTGCCGGTGCCGGCGTCGAACCTGATCCTCGGCGAGGGCAGGGGTTTCGAGATCGCGCAAGGCCGCCTCGGCCCCGGCCGCATCCATCACTGCATGCGGGCCATCGGCCAGGCCGAGATGGCGCTGGAGCTGCTGTGCCAGCGTTCGGTCCGCCGTGAAGCGTTCGGCCAGCCACTGGCGAAACTCGGCGCCAATTTCGATATCATCGCCGAGTGCCGGATGGAGATCGAGATGGCCCGCCTGCTCTGCCTCAAGGCGGCGTGGATGATCGACCAGGGCGACGCGCGCGCCGCCGCGCCCTGGATCAGTCAGATCAAGGTGGTCGCGCCACGCATGGCTCTGAAGGTCACCGACGAGGCGGTGCAGATGTTCGGCGCGCAAGGCATCAGCCAGGACACGCCGCTGGCGCGCTCGTGGACGCATCTCAGAACGCTGCGCCTCGCCGACGGGCCGGATGCCGTGCATCGCCGCCAGGTGGCGCGGGCTGAATTGAGGAAATACACGCAGGAAAAGGTTTGAGCCGGCCGGCATCTCATCGTCTTGCGTCGACAACCAAGGAGCAGCCACCAATGGCCATACCCTCCGAAATGAAGGCCCTGCTCCTGGTCGGCGACGGCTACACCAGGGCGCCGAGCGGCAGCGTGCTGGAGGCGATGGAGCCCTATCTCAAGCCAGGCAGTATCGCAGTGCCGGCACCTGGGCCGACGCAAGTGCTGATCAAGGTCAGCCTTGCGTCGATCAATCCGTCCGATGTCGCCTTCATCAAGGGCCAGTACGGCCAGCCGCGGCTCAAGGGCCGGCCGGCCGGCTTCGAAGGCGTCGGCGTGGTCGTTGCCGGCGGCGACGAGCCCTATCCCAAGAGCCTCGTCGGCAAGCGCGTTGCCTTCGCCACCGGGCTCTCCAATTGGGGCTCATGGGCCGACTATGCCGTTGCCGAAGCCGCCGCCTGCATTCCGCTCCTCGACACCGTGCGCGACGAGGATGGGGCTGCCATGATCGTCAATCCGCTCACCGCGATCGCCATGTTCGACATCGTCAGCCGAGAGGGCGAAAGGGCCTTCATCCTGACCGCCGGCGCCAGCCAGCTTTGCAAGCTGATCATCGGGCTGGCCAGTGAGGAAGGATTCCGGCCTATCGTCACCGTGCGCCGCGACGAGCAGATCGCGCTGCTGAAGGAAATCGGCGCCGCCCATGTGCTCAACGAGAAGTCTCCCGATTTCGAAGCCTCGCTGCGCGAAGTTATAAAGGCCGAACAGCCGCGCATCTTCCTCGATGCGGTGACCGGGCCACTGGCCTCGGCCATCTTCAACGCCATGCCGAAGCGCTCGCGCTGGATCATCTATGGACGCCTCGATCCCGAAGCCACGATCATCCGCGAACCCGGCCAGCTGATTTTCCAGCACAAGCACATAGAGGGCTTCTGGCTGAGCGAATGGATGCGGCAGCATAAGGACCGCCGCGGTCCTGCGATCCTCGAGGCGCAGAAGCGCTTTTCCGACGGGCGCTGGACGACCGACGTGACGGCTGTGGTGCCGCTGGCCGAGGCGATGGCACGCGTGCCGGCGGAACTGGCCAGGCCCAATGGCAAGGTGTTCATTCGGCCGTAAGGCAGGGGGTGTGCGGTTGAGCTGTATTCCGGTCCATCGAGAGCACAGCTGCGATAACCTTCGAGGGCCGGGAAGAGGGTGGTTTGTTGGCTGCGATCGTTCAATGTCGTCGGCGGCCGCGCCGTTCGATCCCCCTATGCCACCCCGCTTTGTCCGTGATATGCCGCCGCCAATGAACGCTGGGACAGTGCTGGACCGGGCCTGTTCCAGATTGGTGTGGGGTGCTTGATGAGGATTTCCAAGCCGGTTTTCGACCGTCTGGGGCTTAGCCTGTGGATTGGGGCATTCGCGGTCGTGCTTGGGCTTGTCCTGTGGTCGCCCGACGCACGCACCGTATTGCACGCCTACAGATATGGCAGTGTGGAGTTTCTCGCCGGCCGGCCGCTCTACGACCTCGAGTCCGAGATGGGATACCTTTACGCGCCCGCCTTCGCCGCGCTCTATATTCCGTTCTTGAATCTGGGACCGCATCTTGGCGGGCTGGTCTGGCATGCCCTCGGTTTCGCCGTTCTCACCATTGCCGCGGCGCGGCAGGTGCATAAGCTGGGCGGACAGGAGCAGACCTGGCTGCTTTCCTTCGGCCTCTTCCTCGCTTTACCGATGACACTGGGCGCCATCCGCAACGGCCAGGCGACAATCCTGCTGACCGGCGCCTGCTGGCTCTTGACCCTGTCGGCACTGGAAGGAAGGCGTGCGGAGACCTTTTTTTGGGCCTCGCTTGCCATCACGGCCAAGCCGACCGCGATCATCATGCTGCTGTTGGTGGGGGCGTTGCGCCCGCGGCTGATACCGGCCCTTGTGCTGGCAGTGCTGTTCGTGCTCGCCATACCCTACGCTTTCGCTCCCGCCGGCTACCTGAACGAGCAGTATGGCGATTTCGCCCGCATGCTGACGTCGATGGCCGTCGACAAGACCAGCCATTTTGTTCCTACCGATTTCACCGCGCCCTTTATCGAGATGGGGCTGCCCGTTCCGGATTCGGTTGCCACGGCGGTGCGCGTCGTGATCGGCCTGCTGACGCTCTCGATCGTGCTCTGGTTCGACCGCAAGCTCGAACAAGGAGCGGCCGGACTCGCGATCTTCCTGGCGGCCGCCTTCTACATGTGCGTCTTCAACCCGCGCGTCGAGCCCAACACCTATGCGATGATCGCGGTTCCCGCCGGCCTTGCCATTGCCCTGTTGTGGCGCGAAGAAAAAGGTGGCGTCCTGGCCTGCGTGCTGTCCATGACTTTATTCCTGACAGGTTTGACCGGTGTCGAGCGCCACATGCATGACTTTCTCTATCCCTGGTTTCGGCCGATCACGGTCACTTTCATCGCCTGCTTCCTGATATGGTGGTTCTGGGCCAAGGCGCGGCAAAAATTG
Organism: Mesorhizobium sp. B2-6-4; assembly: GCF_006441495.1. Classification (NCBI taxonomy): domain Bacteria; kingdom Pseudomonadati; phylum Pseudomonadota; class Alphaproteobacteria; order Hyphomicrobiales; family Phyllobacteriaceae; genus Mesorhizobium; species Mesorhizobium sp. B2-6-4. Next base: position 208,876 of record NZ_VFUE01000008.1, on the reverse strand, counting down.
GTGAATGCGGAGCCTGTCGCCCATGGCTGAGATGCGCCCGACACTCGATATCGTGGCGCCGTTCTTCAACGAGGCCCAATCGGCGACGGCTTTCGCGGCATTGCTCGACGCGCTCGAGGCGGCGGTGTCGAGCCGCTTCGGCATGCAAGTCCACAAGATCCTGGTCGACGACGGCAGCCGGGACGATAGCGCCGGGCGGTTTTCGCAGGCACTTTCGGGATCCTGGGAAATCGTGCGCCTCAGCCGCAATTTCGGCAAGGAGGTCGCCGTGCTCGCCGGCCTCGACCACTCGCGGGGCGACATGGTGCTTGTCATGGACGCGGATCTGCAGCACTCCCTGGAGACCAGCCTGAAGATGATCGTCGAGCTGGCTGAGAATCCGGACGTCGACGTCGTCTACGCGCAGAACGACCGGCGCGGGGCAAGCTGGCGGCGCAGCCAGTTGGCGAAACTGTTCTACAGCCTGATCAACAGCAGCCAGCGGTTCGATATTCCCGAGAATGCAGGCGACTTTCGCGTCATGCGCGGCACCGTGGCGCGCGCATTGACCAGCCTGCGCGACAAAAGGCGCTTCAACAAGGGCCTGTTCGCCTGGGCCGGCTTCCGCCAGAAGGCCATATCCTATTCGCCGGAAAACCGTGCCAGCGGCAAGTCAAAATGGAGCCGGCTCAACCTGATCGCCTTTTCGCTAGAGGGATTTACGTCCTTTTCGGTGATTCCGCTGCGCCTGATCAGCCTCAGCGGACTGCTTGCGGCGTTTGCCGGCGCGGTCTACGGCGCGAAAGTGCTCTTCGAGGTGCTGTTCTACGGCATTGCCGTTCCAGGCTATCCGAGCCTGCTGGTCGCCGTGGTGTTGCTCGGCGGCCTCAACCTGACACTTCTCGGGCTGATCGGTGAATATGTCTGGGTCACGCTCAGCGAAAGCAAGGATCGCCCGGTCTACATCGTGCGCGATATCGTGCGCAGCGATGTTCCCGCCAGGTCGGCGCCGGGCGTTTCCGGGGCATGATGCGCGGCATCCGCCTGATCGCCGACGATTACGGCCTGGCGCCCGGCGTCTCGGCGGCGATCCTCGACCTGCTCGATCGCGGGCGGCTAACGGGCACCGGTTGCATGACCGGTTTCGCGGAATGGCCGGGGGAGGCGGAACGCATCAAGCCGCTGTGCGGCCGGGTCGCCGTCGGCCTGCATCTGACCTTGACGGACCAGCCGGCCGTGACCGGCCCGTCGAGCCTGGCGCCGGAAGGCCGGCTGCCGCCGCTCCGCTCGCTGGCATTGCCGATCCTGCGCGGCAGCATCGAGACCTGCGACGTCCATGCCGAGCTCGACGCCCAATTTGGCCGCTTCGTCGAGGCGCTCGGACACCGGCCCGATTTCATCGACGGCCACCAGCATGTGCATTTCCTGCCTGTCGTGCGCAAATGGCTGCGGGGGCGTTTCGCCGGAGATGCCGGCAGACCGTGGCTGCGCGGCGCGCCGGCACTGGCCGGCAGCGGAGCGGCGGCATCGAAAATTGCGGCGATCGCCGCCCTGGCAACTGGTTTCAACCGATCCATGCGGCGCGCCGGCTTCACCGTGAGGGCGCCGCTCGCCGGCATCTATGACTGGCGGCAGCCGGAAAAGTTCGCGCCCGCCCTGCAAACCGCCGTTGAAAGCCTGCCGGAAGAGGGACTGTTCATGTGCCATCCCGGGCATGTCGACGAGACGTTGCGTGCACGCGACCCGATGCAAGATGTGCGCGAAGTCGAATTCGCGGTTCTCGCCTCCGATCATTTCGGCGCAAACCTGGCTCGCGCGCGTGTCGGCATCATGGACGGCACAGCATGAGTGCCGATCAGTCCCGGCGTTCGACCGGCAATAAGATTATCCGCTTCGCCATTGTCGGCCTGGTGAACACGGCCATCGACCTTGCCGGTTTCTTTCTGCTGCTCAAGCTGCACGTGCCGCCGCTGCCCGCCAACGTTGCGTCCTGGTCCATTGCCGTCACCTTCTCCTTCGCGGCCAACGGCTTCTGGTCGTTCGAGCGCGATCCGGCCATCCGGCTGCATCATGCCTTTCTTCGCTTCGCCTCGCTCGGCGCGCTGATTTCGCTTGGTGTCTCCAGCCTTGCGATCGCGCTGTTCGCCGGCGTCGTCGGCGTGTGGCCGGCAAAGATCGGCGGGGTGGTTGTGGCGGCGGTGCTGAATTTCCTCGCCGCGCGCTGGTCGATCGAGGGCCGTCTCTTGAAATAGCAGGCTGTTTCCCCACGAAAATTCCGGACCCGCTACACGGTCTCCTGGAATTTCCCTATTCAGCCGGCTCCACATCGGTGTAGGCGGCTTCCTCGAGTTCGCGCTTCAGCCGCGCCTCCTCGTGGGTCTTCGGCGTGACGAAGCGGCCGAGCAAGAGATAGGCGACGGGGGTCAGGAACAGCGTCGAGACGGTGGCCAGCCCCAGTCCGCCGACGATCACCCAGCCGAGCGCGATACGGGCCTCGGCGCCGGCGCCCGCCGCCAGCACCAGCGGCACGCCGCCGAGTACGGTGCAGATCATTGTCATCATCACCGGGCGCAAGCGAATGGTCGAGGCCTGTTCGATCGCCTCGCGCACGCCCAGTCCGCGATCGCGCAGCTGGTTTGCGAATTCGACGATCAGGATGCCGTTCTTGGCCATGACGCCGACCAGCAGCACCAGACCTATCTGGCTGTAGGCGTTGAGGCTGGTGCCCGAGAGCAGAAGCGCGAAGATGGCGCAGGCGAGGCCGAGCGGCACTGTCGCCATGATGATGATGGCGCTGACGAAGCTCTCGAATTGCGCGGCAAGCACCAGCAGGATGATGACCAGGGCAAAACCGAAGATGGTGACCATGGCGCTGTTTGTCTCACCCAGCGTCGCCGCCTCGGCCAATGGCACGATGCGGCTGCCCGGCGGCAGAAGCGGCGTTGCGATCTCCTCGGCGCGCGTAAGGGCCGAGCCGAGGGCGAAATCGCCGCCGAGGTTGGACGTGATCGCCACCGACGGCTGCTGCTGCTCGCGCGACAGCGAAGGCGGCACGGCACGCTCGGTCAGCGTGGCTATGGTCGACATCGGCACGAAACGGCCGTCAGCCGTCTTTAGGAAGACGTTCTCCAGGTCGGTCGGATCGTTGATCGGGTTGGTGGTCGAAACCAGCTTCACCCCGTAGCTGCGGTCGGCGATGTAGACATCGACGACGTCGTTGCCGTCGAGCATGGCCTGCATGGTGTTGGCCAGCCCGGTGATGTCGATGCCGAGATCGGAGGCGCGCTCGCGGTCGATGGCGACGGAGAGCTGCGGTTGCGTCGGGTCGATGGAAAGACGGGGTGTCTGGAAACGCGGATCCTTCTGCATCTCGGCGATGATCTTGACGGCCGCGTCGCCGAGCGCCTTGCGGTCGTTGCCGACCAGCGCGAACTGCAGGCCGTTGCCGGCGCCACGGATGCCGAGGCTGTTGGGCTGCACCGGGAAGATACGCACACTGGGCACCTGGCGGGTGAGTTGGCTGATCTCGGCCATGATCTCCTGCTGGCTGCGGCTGCGCTCGTCCCAGGGCGCCAGCGTCATCACCATGAAGCCTGAATTATAGGCGCCGTTCTGGCCGGCGCTCTCGAAAGTGCTGACGATTTCGCCGGAATCACGCAGCGGCTGGATCAGTTTTTCGATCTTCTGCATCTGCTGCGTCGTGTAGTCGAGGCTGACGCCTTGCGGGGCGCTGATGCGAAGCAGCACGACCGCGCGATCCTCGGTCGGCGTCAATTCCTGGCGGATGGTGCCGAACAGCGCGAATGCGGTGCCGGCGAACAGCAGCGCCACCAGCACCACGATCCACGGCGCGTCGAGGCAGACATGCAGGCTGCGCCGGTAGGCCGCGTTCAGCGCGCCGCCGATGCGTGCGCCGACGCCGTTGCCGCCCTCGTGGTGGAGGGCGGCAGTGGACAGCATGCGCGAGGCAAGCATGGGGCAAAGCGTCAGCGCGACCACGCAGGACAACAGCACCGACATGGCGAGCACGAAGCCGAATTCGCGGAACAGGCCGCCGGTCTGGCCCGGCAGGAAGGAGATCGGCACGAAGACGGCAACCAGCGTCAGGGTGGTGGCGATGACGGCGAAGAACACCTCCTGTGCGCCGAGCACGGCGGCGGCACGCGGCCCCATGCCTTGATTGCGCCGCCGCACGATGTTTTCCAAAACGACGATCGCGTCATCGACGACAAGCCCCGTCGCCAGCACCAGGGCCAGCAGCGTCAGGATGTTGATCGAAAAACCAGCGAGATAGATTGCGGCAATGGTGCCGATCATGGCGACGGGCATCGACAGGCCCGGAATGAGCGTGGCGCGCCAGTCGAGAAGAAAGGCATAGATGACGATCAGCACGATGGAGACGGAAAGCGCGAGCGCGATCTCCACCTCGTGGACGGCGCCGTTGACGAACACCGCGTCGTCGCTTGTGACCTTGATCGACATGCCTTGCGGCAGGTTTGCCTGCAACTTCTCGACCGCGGCCTTGACGCCGGTGGAGATGTCCAGCGTGTTCGATTCCGCCTGGCGGATGATGCCGATGCCGATGCCGGTCTTGCCGTCCGAACGCAACGTGGTCTGGCCGATGTCGGGGCCGAGCGTGACGGTGGCGACATCGCGGATGCGCGTCGTTCCGCCAATGATGATGTTCTCGAATTCTTCCGGCGTCGTCACATCGGCGGTGGTGCGAACGATCAGGTCCTGATTGGTGGTGGTGATCGAGCCGGCGGGTGAATCGAAGGCGACCGAGGCAAGGGCGGTCCTGAGGTCGGCGACGGTGAAGCCCAGGCTGGCGAGCTTGTTCTGATCGACGTCGATGCGGAAGATCTTGTCGCGGTCGCCATAGACCTGGACGTCCGCGACGCCTGGAACGGCAGCCAGTTCGTCCTCGATCTGGTCCTGGACCACGACGGTCATGTCCTGAACCGACATGGTGTCGGAGGTGACGGCCAGGCGCATCACGGGGTCGGAGTTGGCGTCGGCCTTCACGATGCGCGGCGGATCGGCCGTCTCCGGCATCTGGTTGGCGACGCGGCCGACGGCATCCCGCACATCCGAGGCCCCGACATTGAGGTCGACGCCGTCGTTGAATTCGATGGTGACGCGGCTCGAGCCGAAGGAGGAGGTCGAAGAGATCGACTTGACGCCGGAAACGCGGGCAACAGCTCCCTCGATCGTGTCGGTCAGTTCGCGATCGACCGTTTCGGCCGCCGCGCCTTCGAAAGTCGTGGAAACGGTGACGACGGCGCGGTCGACATCAGGCAGTTCGCGGATCTCGACGCCATAGAAGGCGGCGAGGCCGGCGACCGCGATGAGGACATTCAGCACCAGGGCCATGACCGGCCTGCGGATGAACAGGGCGGTAAAGCCGGTCTCGCTGGCGGCGTTGACGGCTCCGGTCATGAGCCTTCGGCCGCGTTCGCGGCGCGCTGCTCTCCGCGGGCGATGCGGACTTCGCCTCCCTCGCTGACGCTCTGGGTGCCTTCGGTCACCACCATGTCGCCACTGTCCAGTTCCGCGTCGATCAACACGGTTTCGGTGTTGCGCTGGATGATGCGCACCGGCACCCGCTTGGCCTTGCCGTTCTCGACCGCCCAGACGTAAGCGCCCTCCGAGCCCCACAGGATCGCCAGCGGGCTGACGGCGGGATAGGTCTCGCCGGGGAATTTCATGGTGATGGCGAACGACATGCCGGCGCGCAGCGAATCGGCCGGGTTGGCGATCGTCGCCTTGACCAGAAGCGTACGGCTGTTCTCGTCGATGTGGTTGTCGATGGCCGAAACCGTGCCGGTATAGCTGTTGCCGGGATTGGCGATCGGCGTCGCCGACAATTGCGCGCCGATCTTGACGGCGGCCGCGAAGCGTTCCGGCACCAGGAAATCGACAAGGATCGAGGAACGGTCGTCGAGCGTGGCGATCGCCGACTGGTTGGTCACATAATTGCCGGCGGAGATCGGCAGGATCCCGACCGTGCCGGAGATCGGGGCGAGAACAGACCGGCGGTGCAGTGCCAGTTCCGCATCCTGTAGCGCCAGCTTGGCACCGGCCAGCACCACTTCGGCATCGGCGACGGCGACCGGTGTCGCCGCATTGGAGGCGCGCAGCGACCTGACCCGGTCGAGCTTGGCCTGTGCGTCCTGAAGCGCGAGCCGGGCACGGTCCTGGGCGATCACTTCGGTCTCGGAATCGAGGGTCGCGATGACCTGTCCCTTGTCGACATGGGTGCCGGACGAAACCAGCAATTCGGCGAGACGGCCGGAGGAGTAGGGATTGACCGTCACCGACGCATTGGCGCGGCCGGTGCCGATGGCCTGAAGCCGGTCGTTTATGGTCGCGGAAATGGCGGGCACGACGACGACGTTGACCTGACGGGCTCGCTCGCCGCCGCCAGCGGATTTCGTGCCGGCGCCGGTTTCAGCCGGAGGCGGTGCCGCGTAGGCCCAGTCTATTCCCCAGCGCGCCAGCACGTCCGGCGCGCCCGGAAAAAAGCGCAGCCAGGCGGCAGCCGCCACCACCAGCACCACAAGGGCGAAAAGTATCTGTTTCCAGGCGGCCATCGGCACTCCGGTTGGCAAAACAATCCTTCCGTCCACCGGTTTCCCGAAATAAGCAGACGCGGCGGGGCTATTCTAAGGCAAGAAGCAAGCCCCCGATATCGTGCCTTTATGACAATTCTTCAGTGCCCGCGCACATTAAATATGCGTAAGGTTGCCGGTGTTCGTGCCGTTTTGATTTTTTAGTTCACTTCGAGCCGGGCTTTCGAGATTACAACGCTGGCTATGCGGCCCCGACGCCAGTTTCGGACCGAAATCGTTCCAGACGTATCCCGGGGCTGCATCAACGCAGGCCTTCCATCTCGCGGATGCGCCGGGCGCCGTCGGCCTCGAGTTGCCTTGTGACGGCACCGATCAGCGTTTCGGCGACGACGAAGAGCGCCGCCGAGGAGTCCCACGCCGAAGGCACGGCGGTTCGCCCGGCGATGACGTGACGGGCGAAGCGGGCGATCGGCGACAGCCACTGGTCGGTGAACAACACGATCTGCACGCCACGCTGATGCGCCTTCTCGGCGAAGCGGATGAGGCTGTCCTGGTAGCGCCTGATGTCGAAAATGACCAGCACGTCGCGCTTGCCCATGTCGATCAGCCTGTCGCGCCACATGCTTTCCTGGCCGGCGAGGTGAATGACGTCAGGCTGGATGATGGCGAGGTGGGCGGCCATGTAGCGCGCCAGCGGATCGGTGAAGCGGCCGCCGATCAGGAATGTCTTGCCGCGACGCTCGGCGAGGCGGGACGCGATGTCGGCAAGTTGCTGGTCGGACAGGTGCCGGAACGTCTCGCGCATATTGTCGAGCGTTGCCTCCAGCATCGGCGACGCCGTGCCGCCGGGCAAGGGCGGATTGAGCGTGCGGGTCGCAGGGGACTGCAATTGCGCCGCCAGTTCGTCCTGCAGGCTCGACTGGAACTCCGGATAGTTCTGGAAGCCGAGCCTTGCGACGAAACGCAGGATCGTCGGCGAGGACACGCCGGCCGCGGACGAGAATTCGGCGACAGTCTTCAGACCGATCATCGGATAGCTCGCTATCAGCGTCTGGGCCGCTCGCCGCTCGCCGGCCGGCATCGTGCCGATGCGGTCGGCTATTAGTTCGGCAATACTGGAAATCATCTTTTCCCACCCATGGCCCGGCCGACGGTGTTTTCCCCAAATCGCATTTGACAAAGCCGGGCAAACTGTATGAAATCATCCATAGGGACGCAATGAGGCAAAATACGTAACATACGATACAGCGCTCCCCGGGGACCGCAGACTATGGAGAAAGCACGGCCCGCCAGCCTTGCATCGCCTGATGCCGTAAGGGTGACCAACCCGGGCGGATCGAGCCCCTTCGTGCTCACCTGCGACCACGCCTCCAATTTCGTGCCCGCCGAATTCGGCACGCTCGGCCTCACCGCCGAGGACCTGTCGCGTCACATCGCCTGGGACCCGGGCGCGCTGCCGGTTGCGTTGCGCATGGCGCAGGCGCTCGATGCGACGCTGGTCGAAACCTGCATTTCGCGTCTCGTCATCGACTGCAACCGGCCGCTTGACGCGCCGGACCTGGTGCCGCCGGTCAGCGAAACCACAGCCATACCGGGCAACACCGGCCTGTCGGAAAAGCAGCGCGCGGCGCGGGTCGCCCTGTCCTGGCAGCCGTTTCATAACGCCATCGAGCATATTGTCGAAGACAGGCTGGCGCGCGGCCAGGAGACGCGGCTGGTATCGGTGCATTCCTTCACGCCGATCTACAAAGGCCGAGACCGGCCCTGGCATATCGGCATCATCCACGATGACGACCGCCGGCTGGCAGCGCCGCTGATATCGGCGCTGCGGCACCTTGCCGGCATCACCGTCGGCGTCAACGAACCCTATTCGCCGGCCGACCGCGTCTATTTCACGCTGGAACGCCATGCGCGCCCGCGCGGGCTGCCCTGCGCGATGATCGAAATCCGCAACGATGAAATCTCCGGCGAGACCGGGCAGCGGAAATGGGCGGATTTGCTCACAGGCATCTTTTCGGATCTGGAGCCCGAGGAGACCAGAGGCGCCAGGGAACACGCAACGGGAAAGTCAGTTCAATCGGCTAGCTGAGAACGCAAGGGGACTAAAAATGGCAGCACCTGGATATACCGAAGTTGACAAGGCGGAGGACGTCAAGGTCCTCCACAGCATGGGCTACGCCCAGGAACTGGAGCGGCGCCTCAGCCGCTTTTCGAACTTCGCCGTTTCCTTCTCCATCATCTGCATCCTGTCGGGCGGCATCAATTCGCTGGCGCAGGCAACGTCGGGCGCCGGCGGCATCGGCATCGGCATCGGCTGGCTGGTCGGCTGCTTCGTCTCGTTGACGTTCGCCGTCGCCATGTCGCAGATCAGCTCGGCCTATCCGACGGCAGGCGGGCTCTATCATTGGGGCTCGATCCTGGGCAACCGCGGCACCGGCTGGGTCACGGCCTGGCTCAACCTGCTCGGCCTGATCACCGTGCTCGGCGCCATCAATGTCGGCACCTGGACATTCTTCATCGGTGCCTTCGGACCGGCGCTCGGCATCGAAGGCACGCTGACCAACCAGATGATCTTTCTGGTCATCATCACCGGCGCCCAGGCGCTCATCAACCATCTCGGCATCAAGCTGACGGCCAAGCTCACCGACTTCTCGGGCTACCTCATCTTCTTCGGCTCGATCCTGATCGCAGTGGTCTGCCTGCTTTCCGCCGAAACCTGGGATTTCAGCCGGCTGTTCACCTTCCATAACTACTCCGGCGATGCCGGAGGCGGCGTCTGGCCGTCGGTTTCGAATGCCTGGGTGTTCGCGCTCGGCCTCCTGCTGCCGATCTATACCATCACCGGTTACGACGCCTCGGCGCATACCTCCGAGGAGACCATCAAGGCGGCCAGCTCGGTGCCGCGCGCCATGGTCATGTCGGTGATCTGGTCGGCGGTCTTCGGCTATCTGTTCCTGGCCGCCTTCGTGCTGATGATCCCGAACATGGACGATGCCGCCAAGCAAGGTTGGAACGTGTTCTTCTGGGCCTTCGACCAGCGCGTCAGCCCTGGCCTCAAGGAGTTCGTCTATCTCGTCGTGTTCATCGCTCAGCTGCTGTGCGGCCTCGCCACCGTCACCTCAGCCTCGCGCATGATCTTCGCCTTCTCGCGTGACGGCGGCCTGCCGGGTTCGTCGGCACTGGCCAAGGTCAGCCCGACCTACCGCACGCCGGTGGCCGCGATCTGGACGGCATCGATCCTGTCGGTGCTGTTCGTCTGGGGTTCGACGCTGGTTTCGGTCGCCGGCACCTCGGCCTACACCATCGTGGTCTCCTGCACCGTCATCTTCCTGTTCCTGTCCTTCACCGTGCCGATCGTGCTCGGCATGCTGGCCTGGGGCACGCCCAAATGGGACAAGATGGGACCGTGGAACATGGGGCGCGGCGTGTTCATGCTGTTTGCGGTCCTGTCGATCGTGTCGATGATCCTGATCTTCGTCATTGGCATCCAGCCGCCGAACGACTGGGCGCTCTACATCACCGTCGGCTTCTTCATCCTGACCGCGATCGTCTGGTTTGCCTTCGAGCGCAACCGCTTCCAGGGTCCGCCGCTCGGCGACATCATCGCGGCGCGCCAAGCGGCGATCAAGGCGGCTGAGCAGGCCGTCGGCGAAACCGGCCACTGAGGCCAGCATCTCACAGCCATGGCCCGCGCATCGCCGGCCATGGCTTCGACCCTTCGAAATCGACAAGCCCAAAATGACAAGCACTGGAGCGCCAAAGGAATGGCCGGAAATTTCTCGTTCGATCAGTTGAAGAAAGCGGTTTCCGGCGGGGAGATCGACACGGTGCTGGCCTGCATCGTCGATATGCAGGGACGGCTGGCGGGAAAACGGTTCCTGGCCCAGTACTTCGTCGATTCCGCGCATGACGAGACGCATGGCTGCAACTATCTCCTGGCCGCCGACATCGATATGGAGCCGGTGCCCGGCTATAAGGCGGCAAGCTGGTCGAAGGGCTATGGCGATTTCGTCATGAAGCCCGACCTCGCGACGCTGCGGCGCATTCCGTGGCTGGAAAAGACAGCGCTCGTGATCTGCGACGTGCTCGATCACCACACCCATGACGACCTGCCGCATTCCCCGCGCGCCATCCTGAAGAAGCAGGTCAAGCGGCTGACGGAGCGCGGTTATATCGGCTATTTCGCCTCCGAGCTCGAATTCTACCTCTTCAGCGAGACCTACGATTCCGCCCGCAAGAAGCACTGGCAGGGCCTCGACACCGCCTCGCCCTATATCGGCGACTATCAGATCGGCATCACCACCAAGGAAGAAGGCGTCATGCGACGGCTTCGCAACGAGATGGAAGCGGCAGGCATCCCGATCGAGAACTCGAAGGGCGAGTGGGGGCCGGGTCAGGAAGAGATCAATGTGCGCTATGCCGAGGCCCTCGACATGGCCGATCGCCACGTCATCCTGAAGAACGGCGCTAAGGAGATCGCCGAATCCGAAGGCAAGGCGATTTCCTTCATGGCCAAGTACAATTACGGGCTCGCCGGCAATTCCAGCCACATCCACAATTCGCTCTGGAGCGCCGACGGCAAGACGCCGCTTTTCTTCGACAGACAAGCCGACTGGACGCTGTCGAGCCTCGGCCAGCAATGGGCGGCGGGCCAACTTAAATACGCCAAGGAGTTCACCTGGTTCCTGGCGCCCTACATCAATTCCTATAAGCGCTTCCAGGCCGGAACGTTCGCGCCGACCAAGATCATGTGGAGCGAAGACAATCGCACCGCCGGCTTCCGCCTGTGCGGCGAAGGCACCAAGGGCATCCGGATGGAATGCCGCATCGGCGGCGCCGACTTGAACCCCTATCTCGCCTTCGCGGCGTTGATCGCCGCCGGCCTTGCCGGCATCGACGAGAAGCTGGAGCTGCAAAAGCCCTTCGTCGGCGACGCCTATCAGGCCTCGCGCCTGCCGGAGATCCCGAAGACGCTGCGCGACGCCACCGACACGCTGGCCAAGTCCAAGATGCTGAAACAGGCGCTCGGCGAGGACGTGCTCGAACACTACGTCCACACCGCCAAATGGGAGCAGTTCGAATACGACCGCCGCATTACGGATTGGGAACTGCACAGGGGGTTCGAGCGATACTAGAAAGATAGTAAGTTACTACCCTTACCTTGATCGGAAACGCGGATTGAACTAGAATTATGTGATGACCGAAGGAACCAAATACCATCCGCTTTTCGAGCATCTTCTGTTCTCGGGCCAAGGCCGTATGTCCATGAGCTTCGCGGAGATCGAGCAAGTAATAGGCGGCCGCTTGCCACCGTCGGCGCGACAGCGGCAGGAATGGTGGGCGAACAGCCCGAACGGGCACAGCCAGGCACGCGCCTGGTTGCGCGCAAACTATCGGGCGTCCCATGTCGACCTTGCGAACGAACGCGTGGATTTTAAACTGGAGGGATGGCCCGAGGGCTATCGAAAGCCGAACATGGCTACCATGGACAAGACTCCTCCGGGAATGGCGGAGCCAGCGCAGGCTAGCTACGAACGTCCACGGGAAAATATCGACCATCCGCTTTTCGGCATATGGACAGGCAAGGTTACGCTTTGCCCAGGGCATGATTACACTAGGCCGGCTTTTGAGCCTGATGTGCAGCCGTGACGCATAGGTTGCTGCTCGACACGTGCGCGATCATATGGATAGCGCTGAACGAGCCGATCAGGCCGGAAGCCAAGACTGCGATCAATACCGCCGCGGCTGTTGACGAGAAGATCCGGGTTTCCCCCATATCGGCCTGGGAATTGGGCCTGCTGAGCGCCAACGGCCGATTGGCGGCAGCAAAGTCGCCAACAAGCATTTTTGGGGAAGTGATCGCCACGCCAGGCATCAAGGTAGAGGCTCTTTCGCCGGGCTTATTGATTGAATCGTCCTTCTTGCCCGGATCGCTTCACGGCGATCCGGCAGATAGAATATTGATCGCGACGGCACGGGCGTTCGATCTGACGCTCGTGACGCGCGATCAGTCGATACTGGATTATGCGAGAGCGGGGCATGTTCGCGCCCTTGCCTGCTGACGCTTTGCCTTTCGATATGGAGACATCTTCTTGGAAATCGTGAAACTCAAATCCCCTATCGATGGTTCGGTCTATGCCGAGCGTCCGATCGCCACTGACCAGGCGGTCAATGCCGCTGTCGAGCGCGCCAAAGCGGCGCAGGAGAAGTGGGCCGGGACGCCGATCGTCGAGCGCGGCAAGTACATGCTGGCGATGCTCGAAACGCTGGTCGCCATGACCGACGAAATCGTGCCGGAGATTGCCTGGCAGATGGGGCGTCCGGTGCGCTATGGCGGCGAGTTCGGCGGCGTCAAGGAACGCACCAGCTATATGGTCGAGATCGCCGAGGCGGCGCTGAAATCGGTCCCGGCCTCCAATCCGAAGGACGGGTTCCGCCGCTATGTGAAGAAGGATCCGCTCGGCGTGGTCATGGTGATCGCGCCGTGGAACTATCCTTACCTCACCGCGGTCAACACGATCGTGCCGGCGCTGATGGCCGGCAACACCGTCATCCTCAAACACGCCGCGCAGACGCTGCTTGTCGGCGAGCGTTTCCAGCAGGCTTTCGACAAAGCCGGCCTGCCCAAGGGCGTGTTCCAGAACATCGTGCTGAACCACGCGCAGACAGAAAAATTGCTTGGCTCGGGCAAGATCGACCACGTCAATTTCACCGGCTCGGTCGCCGGCGGCCGCGCCATCGAAAAGGCAGCGGCCGGCATCTTCATGACGCTCGGGTTGGAGCTTGGCGGCAAGGATCCTGCCTATGTGCTGCCCGACGCCAAGATTGACCATGCAGTCGCCAATCTGGTCGATGGCGCCTTCTACAATTCCGGCCAGTGCTGCTGCGGCATCGAGCGCGTCTATGTGCATGAGAAGGTCTATGACGAATTCGTCGCAGGCTTCATCGCCGAGACGAAACACTATGTCGTCGGCAACCCGCTCGAACAGGCGACGACGATGGGGCCGATGGCGCAGGCTCGTTTCGCCGACCTGATTCGCGAGCAAAAGGCCGAGGCGCTGCGCAAGGGCGCCAAGGCGCACATCAACATGAAGGTGGCTCAGGACAATGCCGGCTCGCCCTATCTGGCGCCGGAAGTCCTGACCGACGTCGACCACCAGATGAGCGTCATGCGCGAGGAAAGTTTTGGCCCGATCGTCGGCATCATGAAGGTGCGCAACGACGAGGAGGCGATCGCGCTGATGAACGACAGCCCCTACGGCCTGACCGCCTCGATCTGGACGCGCGACACCGAGCATGCGGTGGCGATCGGCGACCGCGTCGAGACCGGCACGGTGTTCATGAACCGCTGCGACTACCTCGACCCGGCGCTGGTCTGGACCGGCGTCAAGGACACCGGCAAGGGGGCCGGCTTGTCCGCCATCGGCTACGACAACCTGACCCGGCCGAAATCCTTCCACCTGCGCGAAGCCATCTGATTTTTTGAAAGACAAACATGTCCAAGCTGATCTCCAAATGGAACTACCCCACCACCGTTCGCTTCGGCGCCGGGCGCATCAAGGAATTGCCCGAGGTGCTCGCCGCCACCGGCATCAAGCGGCCGCTCTTCGTCACCGATCCGGGGCTGGCGAAACTGCCGGTCGTCGCTTCGACGCTGAAAATCCTCGATGACGCAAAAGTGCCCTACGGCGTTTTCTCCGAAGTGAAGCCGAATCCGGTCGAGTCCAATCTCACCGCCGGCATCGCGGTGTTCAAGAAGGGCAAGCATGACGGCGTCATTGCCTTCGGCGGCGGCTCGGCGCTCGACCTCGGCAAGCTGATCGCCTTCCAGGCGGGACAGACGCGGCCGGTCTGGGATTTCGAGGACATCGGCGACTGGTGGACGCGCGCCAACTCGGATGCGATCGCGCCGATCATAGCGGTGCCGACCACGGCCGGCACCGGCTCCGAAGTCGGCCGCGCCGGCGTCATCACCAACGAGGCGACCCACACCAAGAAGGTCATCTTCCATCCGAAGCTGCTGCCGGCGATCGTCATTGCCGATCCGGAGCTGTCGGTCGGCATGCCGGGCTTCATCACCGCCGGCACCGGCATGGACGCGCTGGCCCATTGCCTCGAGGCTTATTGCGCGCCGGGCTATCATCCGATGGCCGACGGCATCGCCGTGGAAGGCATCAGGCTTGTCTTCGAGAACCTGCCAAAGGCCTATGCCAACGGCAGGGATCTGGTCGCCCGCGCCAACATGATGAGCGCCGCGGCGATGGGCGCGGCAGCCTTCCAGAAGGGGCTGGGGGCGATCCATTCGCTGTCGCATCCCATCGGGGCGCTCTACGACACCCATCACGGCATGACCAATGCGGTTTTCATGCCCTATGTGCTCGCCTTCAATCGCGAGGCGATCGAGGACCGCATCGCGCGGCTCGCCGCCTATTGCGGCATAAGAGGCGGCTTCGACGGCTTCGCCAAGGCTGTCATCAAGCTTCGCAAGGAATTGAAGGTGCCGCATGCGCTGCCAGGCCTGATCAAGGGGCTCGACATGGACAAGAAGCGCAAGGCCTTGATCGCCGATATGGCGGTGGTCGATCCGACAGCCGGCGGCAACCCGGTCAAGCTGACCAAGAAAGCAGCGCTGACGCTGCTCGAAAATGCAATCGCCGGGACGGTGTGATACCGCTTTAAGGGTACAATTGATCTGGAAAATCAGGGGCAACCAAGGGGAAAGGGTGAAGTGCAAAGCAAAAAGTAATTAGCCGGAAAATTAAGTGATGGCTAATTGCTACAGTCGATTAAAAGGAGTTAACTTTCGTGCTGCCAGCGGTGGGGTTTCATAAAGCTTTCATCTGGCTGTCACACGAAAACGATACCGCATCGCAGGCGTCCAACGGCGTCAGTTCAACGGAGAGAACACATGTTCAAATTCACGGGGAAAGTGCTTTCCCTTTCGGCCGCGGCGCTGTTTGCGTCGACGGTGATTTCGTCCGCGGCTCCGCTGGACGATCTCGCCAAGGCCGCGAAGACGGAAGGCCAGCTCACCACCATCGCTTTGCCGCATGACTGGTGCGGTTACGGCGACGTTATCGCGGGGTTCAAGGCGAAATATCCGGAAATCACCATCAACGAGCTCAACCCCGACGCCGGCTCGGGCGACGAGGTCGAGGCGATCAAGGCCAACAAGGACAATAAGGGTCCGCAGGCGCCCGACGTCATCGACGTCGGCCTGTCCTTCGGCCCGACCGCCAAGGCCGACGGCCTGCTGATGCCCTACAAGGTGTCGACCTGGGACTCGATCCCCGACAGCGCCAAGGATGCCGACGGCGCCTGGTACGGTGATTACTACGGCGTTCTGGCGATGATGGTGAACAAGGATCTGGTCAAGGAATCGCCGAAGGACTGGGCCGATCTGCTGAAGCCGGAATTCGCCAATTCGGTGGCTCTCGCCGGTGATCCGCGCGCTTCGAACCAGGCCATCCAGGCGGTCTATGCCGCTGGCCTTTCGAGTGGAGCCGCGGCTGGCGAAGCCGCGGGCACCGCCGGCCTCGACTTCTTCAAGAAGCTCAATGCCGCCGGCAACTTCGTACCGGTCATCGGCAAGCCGGCGACACTCGCCCAGGGTCAGACCCCGATTCTGATCAACTGGGACTACAACGCGCTCGCCGGCCGTGACACGCTGAAGGGCAACCCGCCGGTCGACGTCGTCGTGCCGAAGACCGGCGTCGTCGCCGGCGTCTACGTGCAGGCGATCAGCGCCTATGCGCCGCATCCGAACGCAGCCAAGCTCTGGATGGAATACCTCTATTCAGACGAAGGCCAGATCGGCTGGCTCAAGGGCTATTGCCACCCGATCCGCTTCAACGATCTCGCCAAGAACGGCAAGATCCCGGCGGACGTCCTGGCCAAGCTGCCGCCGGCGGAAGCCTATGCTTCGGCGGTGTTCCCGACGCTGGACGAGCAGGGCAAGGCCAAGGAAGCCGTCACCAAGAACTGGGACTCCGTTGTCGGTGCCAACGTCAAGTAACAGTTGAATCCACCGGGCGGCTTCGCGGCCGCCCGGTTCCCCCTCGAAGACGGTAGCCGGCGCATGACCGATCTCTCGCTTTCCAGTCACGATACCGCAGGCAAGACCGCGCCGCCCGCGGAGGCACGCGCGTTGCGATTGCCGACGCAATGGCTAGGCGTCGCTCCGTTCTTCATCTTCGCCATCATGTTCCTGATTTTGCCCACGCTTTATCTGATGCTGGGCGCATTCCAGAATGATGCCGGCGAGTTCACGCTCGAGAACATTGTCGCTCTGGCGCAGCCGTCGATCGTTGCCGCTTACTGGATATCGATCAAGGTAAGCCTGGCCTCGGCGCTGATCGGCGCTTTCGCGGGCCTGGCCATCGCCATCGCCATCGTGCGCGGCGGGCTGCCGGACTGGATACGCTCGGCCACCCTGACTTTTTCCGGCGTCGCCTCCAATTTCGCCGGCGTGCCGCTGGCCTTCGCCTTCCTCGCCACGCTCGGCCGGCTCGGTCTTGCCACGGTGATCCTGAACACCGTGTTCGGCCTCAACATCTATGCCCACGGCTTCAACATCCTGTCCTTCTGGGGCCTGACGCTGACCTATGTCTATTTCCAGATACCGCTGATGGTGGTCATCATCACGCCGGCAATCGATGGCTTGAAGAAGGAATGGGGTGAAGCTGCCGCCACGCTTGGCGCGACCACCGCGCAATATTGGCGCATCGTGGTCATCCCTGTGATCTGGCCGAGTTTTCTCGGCACCGTGATCCTGCTTTTCGCCAACGCCTTCGGGGCGATCGCCACCGCCTATGCGCTGACCGGCTCGTCGCTCAACATCGTGCCGATCCTGCTCTACGCGCAAATCCGCGGCGACGTGCTGCACAATGCCCATCTCGGCTACGCGATCGCCTTCGGCATGATCGTCATCACCGGCCTGGCCAATGTCTTCTACATCTGGTTCCGGACCCGTTCCGAGAGGTGGCTGAAATGAAGTCGGGCAGATTCTGGGCCTGGGTGGTCTTCATCCTCGGCGCGGCCTATTTCTTCATCCCGTTGATCGCGACGGTGGAATTTTCCATGCGCATGCGGCGCGGCGCCTATTCCTTCGACGCCTACCGGATCGTGCTCGGCGACGCGCGTTTCCAGGCGACCTTCCTGTATTCGGTGGTCGCCGCCATCTTCACCATCATTCTGGGTGTGCTGATCGTGGTGCCGGCAGCCTACTGGATCCGATTGCGGCTGCCGCAGCTCAGGCCGATCGTCGAGTTCATCACGCTTTTGCCGTTGGTCATTCCGGCCATCGTCATCGTCTTCGGCTATATCAGGATGTACGGCTCGAATTCACCCTTGCCGTTCCTCGGGTCCGATATGGGAACCAATGCCTTGCTGGTCATCGGCTATGCGACCTTGGCGCTGCCCTATATGTATCGTGCCGTCGATACGGGGCTCAGAACCATCGACGTGCGGACGTTGACGGAAGCGGCCCAGATCCTCGGAGCCGGCTGGGGCACGATCATCACCCGCGTCATCCTTCCCAATGTGCTGATTGCGGTGTTGTCCGGCGCCTTCCTGACATTCGCCATCGTCATCGGCGAGTTCACGATGGCGAGCCTGCTGAACCGGCCGGCTTTCGGCCCCTATTTGCAGAATGTCGGAGCCAACCGCGCCTATGAGCCGGCGGCCCTTGCCATCATCGCCTTCGTCATCACCTGGGGCTGCATGTCGCTGATCCAGATCCTGTCGCGCTTCGCGCCGAAATCGGCTAATCGTCCGAACTGACCCGAAAGAAAAAGCCATGGCCGAGCCATTCCTCTCCATCCAGCATGTGCGAAAATCCTTCGGCGCCACCACCGTTGTCGAGGATTTCAATCTCGACGTCGAACCGGGCGAGTTCGTCTCATTCCTCGGCCCGTCAGGCTGCGGCAAGACGACGGTGCTGCGCATGGTCGCCGGCTTCGAGGAGCCGTCGGCCGGCAAGATCGTCGTCGGCAGCAAGGACATCACCAGGTTGAAGCCGAACCAGCGCAATGTCGGCATGGTGTTCCAGGCCTATGCGCTGTTCCCGAACCTGACCGTGGCGCAGAACATCGGCTTCGGACTGAAAGTCGCCGGCATGTCCAGGGCGGATATCGATGCCCGTGTCGCCGAAATGCTGGGCATCATCAAGCTGCCGCAGATGGCCGACCGCTATCCTTATCAGCTCTCGGGCGGCCAGCAGCAGCGCATCGCGCTGGCCCGCGCCATCGCACCGAAGCCGAAGCTCTTGCTGCTCGACGAGCCGCTGTCGGCGCTTGATGCCAAGGTGCGCGTCTCGCTGCGCGAGGAAATCCGCTCGATCCAGAAGAAGCTCGGCATCACCACCATCTTCGTCACCCATGACCAGGAAGAGGCGCTGTCGATCTCCGACCGCATCGCGGTGATGTATGGCGGCAAGGCCGAGCAGGTCGGCACGCCGTTCGAGATCTACAACCGGCCGGCAACCAAGTTCGTCGCCAATTTCGTCGGCACGCTGAACGTGCTGGAAGGCACCGTCACCGACGCGGCGTTGGGCAAGGTCCGTGTCAACACCGAGGAAGTCTCGCTCAAGGGCAGGCTCAACGGCTCGAAGTCCGGCGATACGCTGTCATTGGCGCTGCGGCCAGAAGCCATTTCGCTCGGCCGCCAGCCCGGCCGCGATTCAAGCCTGTCCGGCGAGATTTCCGAAGTGCACTTTCTCGGCTCGGTGATCCGGGTCCGGGTCGGCATCGGCGGCAACACCGTTTCGCTCGACACGTTCAACAGTTCGACGACGCCACCGCCGGCCGTCGGCGAGAAGGCGGAGATTTCCTTCTCGTCGGGCGACCTGCTGGTGCTGCACTGACGCGGCCGAAGCGCCCTGCCGATCCGGCCACCGGTCCAGTTGCCGGACGATGCACTCCTATTGGACAATCAACAGCATCCTGCCGCTTTGCCACTGCCAAGAGCTCCGCTTCGCCGCTACGATGAGCCATGGCGCTATTTGAGCTCACCCTTGTCCTCCTGCTGATCGCCGTTGCGCTGACGGCGCTGTCGCGGCGCCTGCAGGTTCCTTACCCCGCCTTGCTGGCGCTGGCGGGCGCCGGCCTTGGCTTCCTGCCCGGCGCGCCGACGATCGAGATCGATCCGGAACTGGCGCTTGCGCTGTTCATTGCGCCGGTGCTGCTCGACGCGGCCTACGACACATCGCTGCGCGATCTTAACCGCTACAGGCTGCCGCTTGTGCTGCTGGCGCTTGGCGCGGTCGTTTTCACGACCGCCGTCGTGGCACTGGTCGGCTGGAAAATGGCCGGCCTGCCGATCGCTGCCGCCATAGCCCTTGGCGCCATCGTGGCGCCGCCGGACGCGGTTGCCGCGAGCGCCGTGCTCGGGCAGTTCAAGGTGCCGCACCGCATCACGGCCATCCTTCAGGGCGAAAGCCTGCTCAATGACGCCACCGCGCTTTTGATCTATCGCATCGCGATCACTGCCGCCGCCGGTCCCGTTCTTTTGGGCAGTGCCGTTCCGATGGTCCTGCTGTCGACCATCGGCAGCCTGGCCGCGGGCTATCTGCTCGGCCGCCTGTCCCAGGCGATGCTTGGACGTATCGAAGATGCGGCGAGCGGCACCGTCGTGCAGTTCGCCGGGACGTTCGGCGTCTGGATCCTGGCTGACAGGCTGGGGCTCTCGGCCATCATCACCATCGTCGTCTATGCCATGACCATCGCGCGCACCGCACCGCGGCGCATGTCGGCCAGAAAGCGCGTCAGCTCCTATTCCGTCTGGGAGACGGCGGTGTTCGTGCTTAACGTGCTGGCTTTCGTGCTGATGGGCCTGCAGGCGCGGCTGATCGTCGGTCGCCTGGCCGAGCAGGGACAGTCCGAGGCGTTCCTGTTTGCAGGGACGATCCTGGCGGTCGTCATCGTTTCCCGCCTTGCCTGGGTGCTGGGCTGCGGCGCCGTGATCCGATGGCTTGCCCGCTTCGGCAATGCGGAGCAGCGGCAAGAGGTGCCGTCGTTTCGCGGCGGGGTGCTGATCGGCTGGTGCGGCATGCGCGGCCTGGTGACGCTGGCGGCTGCCTTCGCATTGCCGGCGGACTTCCCCGGCCGCGATCCGATCGTGCTCACCGCCTTTTGCGTGGTGCTGGGCACGCTTGTCCTGCAAGGCATGAGCCTGAAGCCGTTGCTGCGCCTGCTTCGTCTCGAACCGGACGAGACCATAGACCGCGAGGTCGCGCAGGCCCGTGTCGCCATCATGCAGGCGGCCCTCGACATATTGAGCGGCAAGACCTCGACCGCGGCGGCGGCGGTGCGCGAGCAGTATGCCGCACAGCGCAAGGTCGCCAAGAACCCCGACGACGCCCAGGCAGCAACCGAGTACGACCGGCTTCGGCTCTATGCCATCAAGCGCCAGCGCGACGCGCTGGAAGAACTTCGCCGCAACGGGACGATCGGTGACGAGGCCTATCACCGGCTGGAGGAAGAAATCGACTGGTCGGAGCTGGCGGCTTCCCCGGCGGGACGGTTCCAGCCGCTGACGACCTAGGCGAGGCGAGGGGCCTTTGCGTCGTGGCCCAGCCGGGCCGCCGCGGCGGTCCATTGCAAGGTCGCCGTCGAAACGGTACTGCCGTCACCAAACTGAGCCGGACAAGAATGAAGCTGGTCAGCTACAATATCCAATACGGGTTCGGCAGCGACGGCCTCTACGATCCGGCGCGCGCCGCGCGCATTGTTGCCGGCGCCGATATCATCGCCTTGCAGGAGGTCGAGCGGCACTGGCAGCGCAGCAATTTCGACGACCAGCCAGAGCTGCTTTCGCGGCTGCTGCCGGACTATCACTGGGTGTACGGCCCGGCCTTCGACATGGACGCCAGCGAACAGCGCGACGGCCGCATCGTCAACCGGCGCCGGCAGTTCGGCACCATGGTGCTGTCGAAGCTGCCGATCGTCTGGTCGCGGCTGCATGCGCTGCCGATGCGCCGCACACTGCGGCCGCTCAACACCCGCAACGCGGCGCTCGAATGCATGATCCGCACGCCGGCGGGTCCGGTGCGGGTGCTTTCATTGCATCTCGCCCATGTCGCGGCTGAAGAACGGCTCGAGCAGATCGACTATCTGCTTGCCGAGCATCGCCGGGCGCCCTCCGATGGGGGGCCGTGGAGCGGCGCCGACGACGAGCCGGCGCGCAATTGGAGCAATGGCGAGCCAGAGCCGGAGAACCCGCTGGCGGCGATCTGGATGGGCGATTTCAACATGGAGCCGGGCAGCGCCGAATACCGCCGCATCGTCGGCGGCACGCCCTATCATCGCGGTGCCGCCTATCTGGATGGGTTCGTCGATGCCGCTGCCGTGGCGATTGAACCGGCGGATGACTTCCACACGCATGAGAAGAACATCGACGGCAGGCTGGCAAAGCGCCGGCTCGATCATTGCTTCGTCGGCGGCCTGTTTGCCGGTCGTGTGCGCTCCGTCAGCTCGGACATTGGCGAAGTGGCTTCCGATCATTTTCCGGTCAGGATCGACATCGATCTCGAAACGCCCGCCGGCCCCGGAGGCGGATGAGGCCCAAATGACGCTTTTCGTCTTCTTCGCGGTGCTTGCCGCGGCCGCGATGCACGCGATCTGGAATGCGCTGGTCAAGGTCCATCTCGACCGCTTCCTGTCGATCACCCTGATGACGCTTGGCATGGGATTTGCCGCGCTTTTCGCACTTCCCTTCGTCGAGGTGCCGAGGGCGGAAGTCTGGCTCTATATCATTGCCTCCGTCGTCTTCCACATGGGCTACCGGACCTTCCTGATCGGCGCTTACCAGGCCGGCGACTTCGCCCAGACCTATCCTCTGGCGCGCGGCACCGCGCCCTTGCTGGCGGCGCTTGGCGGTATGTTCGTGGTCGCCGAAGTGCCGGCGCCGCTCGCCATTCTGGGTATCCTTTTACTGTCGGCCGGAACGCTGGTGATGTCGTTTCGCGGCGGCGCGCATCTGGAACGATTGAACCTGCGCGCGGTGGGCTTTGCGCTGGGGACCTCGATCTTCATCGCCAGCTACACACTGTCCGACGGCAGCGGGGCGCGGCTGGCGGCCACGGCGCAGAGCTATGCCGCCTGGCTGTTCGTGTGCGATGCGCTTGGAGCGCTGGTGTTGTGCCTGATCTTCCGTGGACCGCGGGCCTTGCCGGTGCTGGCGCGGGACTGGAAAGCGGGGCTGTTCACCGGCGTGCTGAGCGGCGCTGCCTACTGGATCGTCATGTGGGCTATGACCAAGGCGCCGATCGCCTCGGTGGCGTCGCTGCGCGAGACCTCCATCCTGTTCGCCATGGTGATCTCGGTGTTCGCGCTCGGCGAGAAGATGACGGGCTGGCGCGGCGCCGCCGCGCTCAGCATCGTCGCCGGCGTCGTGGCGCTCAGACTCGGCTGACGTCGTGGTCCAGCACGGTCATCACCTGGCCGCGCCGTTCCGGACTGAAGCGGATGACGATGATGATGCAGACGGCGACCACGCCGGCGAATAGCGCCAACGCGTAGCCATAGCTGCCTCCGGGAGCCTCGGCTATGCCCGCCTGATAGGGACCGCCATAGGAGGCCGCGAGATTGCCGGCCTGGTAGATGAAGCCGGGCAGGGTCGCGCGCACCGCGCCGGGCGAGAGCTCGTTGAGGTGCACCGGAATGACGCCCCAGGCGCCCTGGACCGCGACCTGCATGACGAAGGCGCCGATGGCCAGCATGAAGGGCGTCGAACTGTAGGCCCATAGCGGGATGGACGGCAAGGCGATCAGGCAGGCGAGCGTGATCGCGTTGACGCGGCCGATCTTCTCGGAAAGCGCGCCGAACGCCAGGCCGCCGACGATGGCGCCGATGTTGGCGACGATGGTGATCCAGCTCACCGTGTGCGGATCGAAGCCATGCTGCTTCTTCAGGAAGGTCGGGTAGAGATCCTGCGTGCCGTGGCTGAAGAAGTTGAAGAACATCATCAGCACCACCGCATAGAGGGCGACGCCCCAGTGCTTTTGCAGTGTCTCCAGCATGCCGGGCCTTGCGGTCTTCCGCGCCTCGACGAAGGCCGGCGATTCCGGAACATGTGAGCGGATGAAAAGGACGATCAGGGCCGGGATGAAACTGAGCAGGAACATGGCGCGCCAGCCGATCGTGTAGCCGCCGATCGTCTGGTGATAGAGCAGGCCATAGACGACCGCCGCTAGGAGGTAGCCGGCCGGATAGCCGCATTGCAGGATGCCCGAGACCATGCCGCGGGCGCTGGGCGGGATGGATTCCATGGCAAGCGAGGAGCCAAGTCCCCATTCGCCGCCCATGGCGATGCCGAACAGTGCGCGCAGCGCCAGGAATATGCCGAGATTGGGCGAGAAGGCGGCCAAAGCGCCGATCACGGAATAACTGACGATGTTGAGCATCAGGATGGGCTTGCGCCCGAATTTGTCTGCCAACGTGCCGAAGAAGAACGCGCCAATGAAGCGCGTCGCAAGGGTCAGGAAAAGCGCCTTTGACACCGCCGGGACGTCGGTCTGGAATTCAGACGCAATGTCGGTGAGCAGGAATGTCAGAAGGAAGAAATCGAAAGCGTCGAGCGTCCAGCCCAGGAATGAGGCAAGGACGGTTTTCTTCTGCTGCGAATTGAGCTTCAAGGCGTTCCTCCTGATGTCGAGGAACGTTATCGCGTCGAGGCGGACAATCGTCAGTCACTTTTCAGAGAACTTGGTCACGTTTGCGTAGGGGGTCACCGAGTCCACAGCCGCATTCATTGGACACCCGCCGGCCGAAGCCGACGGGCTATCAGCTCAGCAGGTGGTTCCAACTGACGCGAGGCACCTGGAGGCCAAGGTTGCGAGTCGAGACATCAGCGGCAATGCGGTCAGCAACCTTCCGTCGTCGTTTCCATCTGGCCAGGGGCCGCGGACTTGGCGCTGGTATCCTGCTGACCGGGAGCTGACTCCTTGGCGCTGCCTGTCTGTTGGCCCGGTGCGCAATCCTTAGCGGAGTTGGTCGACTTGGTCGTGGTCGAGTCCGTGTTCTGATCCGTCGGCATCGTTGTCGTCGTGGAGGAGGAGCCGCTCGACGTCGTATTGGTCGATTGCGCCAGGGCAAGGCCGCCGGAAAGAATCATTACGACGGAAGCGAGAAGAAGTCGTTTCATCATTCACTCCTGGTGAGTATCCCTTCGGCCGCATAACAAGGGAGTCGGCGAACGCTTCCGTGGAGTATCTGGCGCCGTCGCCGTGGCATCAACGTGCCGGTTGTGGTGCGTCGATGACGACATACGGCCCGGCCCGGAACAAAGAAAAGCGCCGTTAGTTTCACCCGCAGGGCACTCAAACAGAAGGACGAGCATGATGAAAATGGCTTTAGTAATCGCGCTTGCGGTGTCGTTTTCTGCGGGCTCTGCAATCGCGGCATGTCCGGACAAGTCGGCTGCCAACACGGGCGCCGACACCCAACAGACAGCCGGTATTTCGAAAGATGGTACCCACGCGCCCTTGGAAACTCCGAAGGCCAAGGATAGTGCCGGCAAACCGGCCGCCAAGGATGGCAGCACAATGCCGTTGGCAGGGGCGGAAGGCGGCGGTGACAAGAATCTCGCAACATCGCAGCAGGATATCGAGGCGCAGCAGCATGGCGGCAAGACCGCGGCGGCAAAGGCCGACGACAGCTGCAATGACTGACGACGGAACAGGGCCGGAGCGGTTGTTGGCTCCGGCCTTTTCATCAAGTCTACAGAAGAGCCGGCCGGCCGGAGCCAGCGGGGCCTCGACGGACCGCGAGTGTTTGCCTTCGGCAGGTAGAGCTATGCCTTGGACGAGGCGGCCTCAGAGTTCCGCGTCGTTCGATGGCCGAAGGGGAAGAGGGAGCCAAACGAAGAGCACTCCTCCGCGGCCAGGGCTATGATCATCTCATCGATTCTCTCAACCGTTTCTCTGCTCACGTGATCATCGCCATGAAGGCACTGGCGCGCGCGCTTCAGGTGTCGTCGTGCGGCCTCGAAATCGCTGCCCATCCGTTCCTCCCGCTTAGAGAGACTCCAGATTTGAACAGTTCACTCCTTTAAGAAAGTCACCCGAAAGAGCGATTCGGTTGGCAATTGGAGGTAGATGCCCAAAACGCAGAAACCCCGCCCCGGCGCGAGCGCAGACGGGGCTATTGAGCCGACGGAGGGCGGAGGGAAGCGTGCCGGCTAACTTCTCACGGCGCTGGTTGTTCCGTTCGGCTTTTTTCTTGACCCCGCCATATCGGGCGTAACACACAAGCTGTCACGGATCGGCCGCATCGGAATACTCAAGGGCACTATTCAGGAGCTCAGTGGGCGTTTTGTGCCGTTCTGTGCCAATCGGCACAAGAGACTAAGTCTTTGAAAGGATGGTGGGCGTGACAGGGATTGAACCTGTGACCCCTGCAATGTCAATGCAGTGCTCTCCCGCTGAGCTACACGCCCATCCGAAGCCGCGCATACACCATTTTTGATCCGGCGCGTCAATAGCAGGAAAGGGGAAAGAAGGCTCCGTTTTGCCGCACCGGCCGATAGTCGCCGATGCCTTGGGCAAAAACGGCTCAGGCCGCCTGCAGCATCTTCTCGACCTCGTTGACGAGGTCGCGCAGATGGAACGGCTTCGACAGCACCTTGGCGTCTTTCGGCGCCTTGGAATCCGGGTTCAGCGCAACGGCGGCGAAACCGGTGATGAACATGACCTTGAGGTCGGGATCGATCTCGGTGGCGCGGCGGGCCAACTCGATGCCGTCCATCTCCGGCATGACGATATCGGTCAAAAGCAGCGAGAACGGTTCCTCGCGCAGCCGCTCATAGGCACTGGCGCCGTTGTCGAAGTCGCTGACCTGGTAACCGGCGCGCTCCAGCGCCTTGACGAGGAAGCGACGCATATCGTCGTCGTCTTCCGCCAGAAGAATGCGTGCCATGATATCCCGTCCGAATCACCCGCCCGGACTCTGCCGAAAGGCAGGGCCGTTAACCATCCTGTATATGAGGAGGCGAGGGTAAACATCAAGTGAACGAGGCGCGGCATAATCCGCATTCGCAAAGGCGGTGCCGGCGCCGAAATGCTGGACATGCGGCCGTCAAGGTGGCACTTTCATCCCATGATGCATTGGTGTTTTCGGGTTCGTTCAAATTGAAGACGGCAGCCGAGGATTTTTCGGTCGTTCCCCCCTTCGAAATCCGGTCGGGCGCCGAGCAGCGCGTCCCCTTCCTCTTCAACTCACCCCACAGCGGGCGCCATTATCCGGAGCGCTTCCTCGCCATGGCAAGGCTGGACCGCAACGCCATTCGCCGGTCCGAGGACTGCTATGTCGACGAGCTGTTCGGCGGCGCGGTGGCGCTTGGCGCGCCGATGCTCGCGGCTAATTTCCCGCGTGCCTATCTCGACGTCAACCGCGAGCCGTGGGAACTCGATCCGCGCATGTTCGCCGAGCCGGTGCCATCCTTCTGCAACATCCGTTCCGCGCGCGTGGCCGGCGGGCTCGGCACCGTTCCGAAGCTGGTCGGTGAAGGCCTCGACATCTACTCCGGTCGCCTGCCGCTGGCCGAAGCGGTTGCCCGCATAGAGGCCGTCTACAAACCCTATCATGAGACGCTGAAACGGCTGTTGACGCGAACCCACGCGCGTTTCGGCTTTGCCGTGCTGATCGACTGTCACTCCATGCCGGCGAGCATCCGCGTCGGAGACAGCGGCCTGCGGCCCGATTTCATCATCGGCGACCGCTTCGGCATCTCAGCCACCGCGGCATTGACCGAGACCGCGATCGGCCTGCTCAACGCCATGGGCTATACCGTCGCCCACAACAAGCCCTATGCCGGCGGCTTCATCACCGAACACTACGGTCGCCCGGCGCGCCATCTCCATGCGCTGCAGATCGAGGTCAATCGCGGGCTCTACATGAATGAGCGCACATTCGAGAAAGCGGCCGGTTTCGATGCGCTGACCGACGACCTGGCGCGATTTTCGGCCGACCTGATGGCCATGCCCGACCACCATTTCATGGATCTGCCGCTGGCCGCGGAGTGAATAGATCCTGGTTTCATTAGATGGCGCCATCCTCAACCGCCGCATAGTCTTGGGCGACATGGATCGGGATTGGCGGGGATTGGAACTGGCGGCGAAAAAAAGACCGCATCGTTCGCACGATACGGTCGAAGTCTAGGGAGGAAACGCCCAAGGAGGGCATGGACAGGAAACCCTGTCCGAGATCAAGGGTATGGTGCGCTGCACAAATGTCAAGCGACCTACCGGCTTTTTTAATTCAGAGTGATGTGGAAATTGCGCTTCGGTGGCGCCGGCGTGTTATTCTGGCAACAGTCGGCGCGGCGAAAAATCCTGGAACACCCTTGTCTTGGCGCGGAACTGGCGGCACACGTGGGCTCGGCCATGCTGCAATGCGGGAGAATCAGTTGGACATCAGCATCGATTTCATGCGCCGCATCGCGCAAGCGGCGGCGGCGGAAACCTTGCCGCGCTTCCGCAGCCAGGGTGCGGTCGCCAACAAGGAAAAGGGCAGCTTCGATCCGGTCACCGAAGCCGATCGCGAAGCCGAGCGCGCCATCCGGGCGCTGATATCGGCGCAATATCCGGACCATGGCATTCTCGGCGAGGAGCACGGAAGCGAGAATATTTCCAGCAGGCATGTCTGGGTGATCGATCCGATCGACGGCACGCGCGCCTTCATCTCCGGCCTGCCGGTGTGGGGGACGCTGGTCGGATTGACGGTGGAGGGCGATGCCGTTGCCGGATTGATGTCGCAGCCCTTCACCGGCGAGCTCTTCTACGCTAACGCTTCCGGTTCTCATTATGAGGGGCCGGGCGGGCCGCGAAAACTGGTCACGCGCAAGACGACGAGCCTTGCTGAAGCAACGCTGTTCACCACGACGCCGGCGCTGTTCAAGGGCGAGGCGCGCCTGCGCTACGACCAGTTCGAGAGGCAGGTGCAACTCGCTCGCTATGGCACCGACTGCTACGCCTTCGCCATGGTCGCCGCGGGAAGCGTCGACATCGTCGCCGATCCCGGACTGAAGCCCTATGACATCGTGGCGCTGATCCCCATCATCGAGAAGGCGGGCGGCGTGGTCACCACCTTCGACGGCGGGCCGGCCGAGAATGGCGGCGATATATTGGCGGCGGCGACGCCCGAGCTCCATGCAGCGGCGATGGCGGCCCTGCGCGGCTGAGCATCCGTTTCGCCGCGATGCGCTTTAGGCGTCCGAGAGACGCAGGCCCCATAGAATGAGCGCGAAAGCGATGAGGCCGGTCGGCGCGGACGAATAGGCGATGGCTTTGATCGCGTACTCCTGAAAGGCGCTTCCATGCGCGGCTCCTGCCGCCAGCGGCATCGTCTCGTTGCTGGCTCCCCAGAGGCTGGCCATCACATAGGCTGCCAGGATGGCCAAGGCTGAATAGATCAGGAACCAGAACGCAATCCGCGACATCGCGACGCCGAGATTGAGCCTGGACCAGACGAGACCCAAAACCAGCAGCAGGACGCCTTGCAAGGCACCGAGCGTGTGAACCGACAATCCGAGCCGCGGTGCGGCGAGGTATGGGATGGCGAACCCTTCGACTGACGAAAACAGCAGGAGGGCGATGCCGAGCTGCAGCAGGCGATGCCCCTGGCGTGGCAGCGTGTCCGATGCGTTCATGGCCGCTCCTCCCGATCCGTCGACTGACCTCTGCGGACGGTAACTAGCGCTCGGGCCCCGAACGGGAACTGGCGTCAAGTTGCCTCCGGTTGAGCAGGAGGCAGGCGTAGCCGTTAGAATTGCCGAGGCGTCGGCGCGATCATCGTCCGACATTGATCGCGCAAGACGCGGGCGCTGGGAACGGGCGTTGTCAGCGGATAGCGAGCGACCTGGGGACCAACCGGATCATGGAGTTTTCGCCAAGCATGAGCCGGAACCGGCGCCGGCTCGGCAATACGCGCCCTCAGGCCGTCGGGTCGTCGCTGCCGGGAATGAAAGCGTCGAAGGCGGCGAGGAATTGCTCGCGGTAGATGTCGGCCTCCTGCAGGATCTCGTGACGCGCGCCGTCGATCATGAGCAGCGAGCCGAGGCGCAGACGCCTGGCATAGGCTTCCACGGCCTTGGTCGAGACGACCTGATCGGCACCGGCGGCGATGACCAGCAGGGGGACCCGGATGCGGGCCATGAATTCGGGATCGCTTACCGCTTCCGCGGCTTCGGCAGCCGCTCTCAGCCAGCGGATCGTCGGGCCGCCAAGCGCCAGTTGCGGGTGATCCTCGTAGATCTTGGTGTTGCGGCGGTAGCGTTCCGGATCCGTCGTTACCTTGTTGGTGTCGAAGGGAGCGGTAACCTTCGGCCGCGGCCCCCAGGCGGCGTAAAGCCGGCCAAGGCCCAGGGCACAAAACAGCGAACAGACGCGGCGGACCGTCCGGATCGAGACCGGCAGGTCGGGCAAGGTGAAGAACGGCGCGATCAGCACCATGCGCCGCACGCGGTTGACCATGGAGGGCGAAGCAAGCAGCGTGATCACGGCGCCGGCCGAATGGGCAAGAATGTAGTACGGCCCGCGGCAGTCCGGCAGCACGATCTCCTCGAAGAACTGTTCAAGGTCGGCCGTGTGGTCGCGGAAGGACCTGATATAGCCGCGCTGGCGATCGCGGATCAGCCGGTCGGAGCCGCCTTGGCCGCGCCAGTCAAGCGTGGCGACGCCAAAACCGCGCGCCGCAAGATCGCGAATGGTTTCGAAATATTTCTCGATGCACTCGTTGCGGCCGGACAGCAGCACCACGGTGCCCTTCATCGGGCGGGCGACCGCGGCGAACAGGCCATAGCGTATCTTCTTGCCGTCGCGTGCCGTAAAAAAGCCGCCGGTGGCGTTTTCCGGTCGCGGGTTGCCCTCAGTTTCATGAAAAAGGGGAATTTCGTGAAAAAGGAGATCCGTCATTCGGCGCTTCGTGCTCGGCGTCTCGCATGCCTGCCTGTCGTGGCCGGCCTCGCCAAGGTTGATAGCCGTCCATGGGCCAAAAGCAAAGGAATTCCGGGAGGCGTCGGATCGGCAACAGGGAAGGCCGGAAGCCGCTATGAGCGCGCTTCCGGCCCCTGTCGATCCGGGAGGAAGGGACGTTGCACCCGGTTCGGCCTCGTCGCGGCGCCCGGTCCATGCAAATCCGGCGCCGCTTGTCCTTGATGTCGAGAGCAGTCTAGCGGCGGCTGTCTGAACGCGCGCAAAAGCGCCGGTTCATCTGCCGTTCATCCTCGATTTTTGCCGGGAGGCAAAATCTTGAAATGGCTTTGCCCGCTCCCCAAATGTGGATTGCGGCCGCCAATGTCGGGGCCGCTGGTCAAACCGGAACGCCGCTCACGGGTTTCGCACCGGCCAAACGCAAACCTTGTTGCTCAACAGGAGAACACACCATGCGTCACGTTGATTTTTCCCCGCTCTATCGCTCGACCGTCGGCTTCGACCGTCTCTTCACCATGCTTGATTCCCTTGCGCAGCCCGACGGCGCGCAGACCTATCCGCCCTACAATATCGAGCGCACCGGTGAGGATGCCTACCGCATCTCGATGGCTGTCGCCGGCTTCTCGGACGAGGAGATCTCGATCGAGGCCCACCGCAATGTGCTGACCGTGAAAGGCGAGCGCAAGGATGAGGGCACCGGCGAGGGTTCCGAACTGCTCTATCGCGGCATTGCCTCCAGGGCCTTCGAGCGCCGCTTCCAGCTTGCCGACCACGTCGAGGTCGTGGGCGCCACGCTGAAGAACGGCCTGCTCTTTGTCGACCTGAAGCGCAACATCCCCGAGGAACTGAAGCCGCGCAAGATCGCGATCACTTCGGCTCCGGCCAAGGCCAAGCAGATCGAGGCCAAGACCGCTGCGTAATCCCTAAGTCTCCTCCCGAGACGGAAGCGGCGCCGAAAGGCGCCGCTTCTTTTTTATTTGCCGGGAACAGCAATTACCCGGCGATCAAATGGCCAAAGCGGTCGACTTCCTCTGACGTCGTCGCAAAACTGGTGACGAAGCGATAGAGCAATTCGTCCTCGCCGATATGGCCTTCGAAGCCATGCGGCTTGTGCCAGTCGTAGAAAACAGCACCCGCCGCCTGCAGCCTGTCGGCTTCAGCCTTTTTCATCACCGCGAAAACCTCGTTCGCTTGCGGCAGCCAAGCCAGTTTCGCCGTCTGGGAATCCTCGATCGCCGCGGCAAGACGGGCAGCCATGGCATTGGCGTGCCTGGCGGTGTCGAGCCACAGGCCGTCGCGGAAATAAGCCTCGAACTGTGCCGCGATAAAGCGCGATTTGGAAAACAGCTGGGCTGCGCGCTTGCGCAGGAAGGCCAATTCCCGGGCACGCTCGAGATCGAACAGCACGATCGCCTCGGCGCACCAGCAGCCGTTCTTGGTGCCGCCGAAAGACAGTATGTCGACGCCACTTTTCCAGGTCATTTCGGCGGGCGTCGTGTCGAGCGCGACCAGTGCATTGGCAAAGCGGGCGCCGTCCATATGCAATGGCACGGAATGTTGCCGCGCGATGGCCGAGATCGCGGCGATGTCATGCAGGCCGTAGACCGTGCCGACCTCCGTCGACTGGGTGATCGAGACCGCCATCGGCCGGCCCCAATGGACCACCTCGCCGGCGAAACGGCCGATCGCCGTTTCCAGATTGTGCGGATCGATCCGGCCCAGCGCGCCATCGACGGCATGCAGCCGCGAGCCGCCAGAGAAATATTCCGGTGCGCCGCACTCATCTTCGATGACATGCGATTCGCGATGAGCGAAGGAAATGCCGCCGGGCTTGTTGTAGGCGGTCAGCGCCAGCGAATTGGCGGCGGTGCCGGTGGCCACGAAGAACACCGCAACCTCGCGTTCGAAGATTTCGCTGAAGCGCTGGCAGACGGCCTGGTCGAGCGCGCCATCGCCATAGGCAGTGGAAAAGCCGCCGGCGTGGGCCGAGAGGCCGGAGGCGATGTTGGGGTGGGCGCCTGCCCAATTGTCGGAAGCGAAGAACATGCATCTGCCTGTGCTGGGAAAATCGCTGCAACCTTGACCGGTTTCATGGCTGGCTCGCAAGGGCCAGACGCCAGAAAACGGGTAAAGCCAGCGAGCTGCCGAAAACCGGCAGGGACGGAAGCTTGCGTTTAGCGGGTATTTCACGAAGCTTTGTGTCGCGGAACCCCGAAGTTTTTTGTGAATCGGTCTTGTATGCGCCCGGCTTTTCTGCCATAAAAATTTAGGACAGTAGTGCTGTCTTATTTTGTCGCGCAAAACAGGCTGGATTGGCGTATTCTAAGCCTCTCCGGCTTTTGCCGCGAGCGACAGGTGGACGGCCGTGCTCTGGCCTGTACGATACCGGATGCGAACCGCGCGGCGAGCCGCATGGTTCGGCAAGGATTTCGCAAGACGTGCCGTAAGGATGAAGGGGAAGCAATGCGCTTCCCGAGGCAAACCAGCGCCCGCAAGGACGCGGAATGGAGGACAGGACGATGACGGAATTGACGCACGCTGCGACGAACGGCAAGGCCGCGCAGACGAAAGCGGCAGCCGTCAAAACCCTGGCCAATACCCGCCGCACCGGTTTGACCGCCCAGGGCCTTTACGATCCGCGCAACGAGCACGATGCCTGCGGTGTCGGCTTCATCGTCAACATGAAGGGCGCGAAGTCGCACACGATCGTCGAGGACGGGCTTTCCATGCTCGAAAACCTGACGCATCGCGGCGCCGTCGGCGCCGATCCGCTGATGGGCGACGGCGCGGGCGTGCTGGTGCAGATACCCGACGGCTTCTTCCGCGAGGAGATGGCCGCGCAGGGCGTCGAGCTGCCGTCGGCGGGGCAGTATGGCGTCGGCCATTGGTTCATGCCGCAGGATGCCGCGCTGCGCGCCCATGTCGAGGACATCATTGCCGAATCGGCGCAGTCCGAGGGGCTGCCGCTGCTCGGCTTCCGTGACGTGCCGGTCGACAATTCGTCGCTTTCCAAGGCTCCGGATATCGTGGCATCCGAGCCGTTCCACCGGCAGGTCTTCATCGGCCGCACGGCCGACATTCCCGACGACGAGGAGTACGAGGCCAGGCTCTATCTGCTGCGCAAGGTCATATCGGGCCGCATCTACGCCGAGAACGACAACAAGGACATCGGCGCCTACTGCGTGTCGCTGTCGGCGCGCACCATCGTCTACAAGGGCATGTTCCTGGCCTATCAGGTCGGAGCCTATTACAAGGACCTGTCCGATCCGCGCTTCGAAACGGCGCTGATCCTGGTCCACCAGCGCTTCTCCACCAACACCTTCCCCTCGTGGAAGCTGGCGCATCCCTATCGCATGGTCGCGCATAATGGCGAGATCAACACCGTGCGCGGCAACAACAACTGGATGGCGGCGCGCCAGGCGTCGGTGGATTCGGAGCTGTTCGGCAACAACATCTCCAAGCTCTGGCCGATCTCCTATGAGGGCCAGTCCGACACCGCATGTTTCGACAATGCGCTCGAGTTCCTGTTCCAGGGCGGATACAGCCTCAGCCACGCCATGATGATGCTGATCCCGGAAGCCTGGGCCGGCAACAAGCTCATGGACGCCGACCGCAAGGCCTTCTACGAATACCACGCGGCGCTGATGGAGCCGTGGGACGGGCCCGCCGCGGTCGCCTTCACCGACGGGCGCCAGATCGGCGCCACGCTCGACCGCAACGGCTTGCGGCCAGCGCGCTACATCGTCACCGACGACGACCGGGTCATCATGGCGTCGGAGGCCGGCGCGCTGCCTGTGCCGGAGGAAAAGATCGTCCAGAAGTGGCGGCTGCAGCCCGGCCGCATGCTCTTGATCGATCTTGCCAAGGGCCGCATCGTTTCCGACGAGGAGATCAAGTCGGAGATCGCCACCAGGCATCCCTACAAGACCTGGCTCGCCAATACGCAGCTCATCCTGGAGGACCTGAAGCCGGTCGAGCCGCGCGCGCTGCGCAAGGATGTCAGCCTGCTCGACCGCCAGCAGGCGTTCGGCTACACCCAGGAAGACACCAAGCTCTTGATGTCGCCGATGGCCACCACAGGCCAGGAAGCCGTCGGTTCGATGGGCACCGACACGCCGATCTCGGCAATGTCGGACAGATCGAAGCTGCTCTACACCTATTTTAAGCAGAACTTCGCCCAGGTCACCAATCCGCCGATCGATCCGATCCGCGAGGAACTGGTGATGAGCCTGGTGTCCTTCATCGGCCCGCGGCCCAACATTTTCGACCTGGTCGGCAGTTCGCGCCGCAAGCGGCTGGAAGTGCGCCAGCCGATCCTGACCAATGGCGATCTCGAAAAGATCCGCTCCATCGGCCACACCGAGGATCGGTTCGACACCAAGACGATCGACATCACCTATGCCTCGATCGAGGGCGCGGCCGGCATGCAGGGCGCCATCGATCGGCTGTGCGAGCGGGCGGAAGCGGCGGTCGCCGGCGGCTACAACATCATCATCCTGTCCGACCGCCAGCTCGGGCCGGACCGCATCGCCATTCCCGCGCTTCTGGCCACGGCCGCGGTGCATCATCATCTGATCCGCAAGGGGCTGCGTACTTCGGTCGGGCTCGTCGTGGAATCCGGCGAGCCGCGCGAAGTGCATCATTTCTGCTGTCTTGCCGGCTACGGCGCCGAAGCGATCAATCCCTATCTCGCCTTCGACACGCTGCTCGACATGCACAAGCGCGGCGAATTGCCGGAAGAGGTCGACGCCTACGAAGTCGTGTCGCGCTACATCAAGTCGATCGGCAAGGGCATCCTCAAGGTGATGTCGAAGATGGGCATCTCGACCTACCAGTCCTATTGTGGCGCGCAGATCTTCGACGCGATCGGGCTGAAGACCGATTTCGTGGAGAAGTATTTCACCGGCACCGCCACGCTGATCGAAGGCGTCGGGCTGGACGAGATCGCCGAGGAGACGTTCAGGCGTCATACGGATGGTTTCGGCAACGATCCGGTGCTGCGCAACAGCCTGGATGTGGGCGGCGAATACCTGTTCCGCATGCGTGGCGAGGCGCATATGTGGTCGCCCGACGCGGTCGCCACCTTGCAGCACGCCGTGCGCCAGGGGTCCTGGGAGACCTTCAAGGAGTATTCCGCGCAGATCGACAGCGAGACGGCGCGCGCGCAGACCATTCGTGGCCTGTTCAAGATCAAGCTGGCGGAAGATACCGGCCGCAAGAAGGTCCGTCTCGACGACGTCATGCCGGCGGCCGAGATAGTCAAGCGTTTCTCGACCGGCGCGATGTCGTTCGGCTCGATCTCCAGGGAAGCGCATACGACGCTGGCGCGCGCCATGAACGCCATCGGCGGCAAGTCGAACACTGGCGAGGGCGGCGAAGAGGCAGACCGCTATCTGCCGCTGCCCGGCGGCGGCAAGAACCCCGAACGTTCGGCGATCAAGCAGATCGCTTCCGGACGGTTCGGCGTGACGGCCGAATATCTCGTCAACTCCGACGTCATGCAGATCAAGGTGGCGCAAGGCGCCAAGCCCGGCGAGGGCGGCCAGTTGCCCGGCCACAAGGTCGACGCCACCATCGCCAAGGTCCGGCACTCGACGCCCGGCGTCGGCCTGATCTCGCCGCCGCCGCATCACGACATCTATTCGATCGAGGATCTGGCGCAGCTGATCTACGATCTGAAGAACGTCAACCCGGCGGCCGACATTTCGGTCAAGCTGGTGTCGGAGGTCGGGGTCGGCACGGTCGCGGCGGGCGTCGCCAAGGCGCGCGCCGACCACATCACCATCTCGGGTTACGATGGCGGCACGGGTGCCTCGCCGCTGACATCGCTCAAGCATGCCGGCAGCCCGTGGGAGATGGGCCTTGCCGAGACGCACCAGACGCTGGTGCTCAACGGTCTCAGGTCGCGCGTGGCGCTGCAGGTCGATGGCGGATTGCGCACAGGCCGCGACGTCATCATCGGCGCGCTGCTCGGCGCCGACGAGTTCGGCTTCTCGACCGCGCCGCTGATCGCGGCCGGCTGCATCATGATGCGCAAATGCCATCTCAACACCTGCCCGGTCGGCGTGGCGACGCAGGATCCGGTGCTGCGCAAGCGCTTCAAGGGCACGCCCGAGCACGTCATCAACTTCTTCTTCTATGTCGCTGAAGAGGTGCGCGGACTGCTTGCCGAAATGGGCTTCACCCATATCGACCAGATCATCGGCGACGCCGATCTCCTGGAAAAGCGCGACGTGATCCAGCATTGGAAGGCGCGCGGGCTCGACTTCTCGAGGATGTTCTACAAGCCCGATGCGCCACATGAGGCGGTGCACTGGACCGAGCGGCAGAAGCACCCGATCGACGACGTGCTCGACCGCAAGCTGATCGAGCTGGCCAAGCCGGCACTGGAGGCCAAGCAGCCGGTCAAGATCGAGGTCGACATCCGCAATGTCGATCGTTCGGCGGGCGCCATGCTGTCGGGCGAGGTGGCCAAGCGCTTCAGGCACAAGGGCCTGCGCGAGGATACGATCCAGGTGAAGCTGACCGGCACCGCCGGCCAGTCCTTCGGCGCCTTCCTGGCGCGCGGCATCTCCTTCGAGCTGGTCGGCGCCGGCAACGACTATGTCGGCAAGGGCCTGTCGGGCGGCCGCATCGTCATCCGGCCGCCGGATGAAGCCAAGATCGTCGCGGCCGAGTCCATCATCGTCGGCAACACGGTGCTCTATGGCGCTACCGAAGGCGAGGCCTATTTCGCCGGTGTCGCCGGCGAGCGCTTCGCGGTGCGCAACTCGGGCGTCGTCACCGTCGTCGAGGGCGTCGGCGACCATGGCTGCGAATACATGACCGGCGGCATCGTCGTCGTCATCGGCAAGACCGGCCGCAACTTCGCCGCCGGCATGTCGGGCGGCGTTGCCTATGTGCTGGACGAGGCGGGCGATTTCGCCGAGCGCTGCAACATGGCCATGGTCGAGCTGGAGCCGGTGCCGGAAGAAGACGACCTGATGGAAAAGCTGCTGCATCATGGCGGCGACCTCGACCACAAGGGCCGCGTCGACGTCTCGGGTGACATGACCAGCCATGACGAGGAGCGGCTCTATCAGCTGATCTCGAACCACGTGCACTATACGGGTTCGGTGCGCGGCCGCGAGATCCTCGACAATTGGGCGGCGTTCCGGCCGAAATTCCGCAAGATCATGCCGGTCGAATACCGCCGCGCGCTGATCGAGATGGAACGCATGCGCATGAGCGTGGCGGCCGAATAGATCTTCGCAAAGGCCGGGAAGCCCAGGCTTCCCGGCTCCATGTCACTGATAATTTGACCTCTCGCGGAAGGTTGCCACGGCTGCCTGAAGAGGTTAACGGGTGCGGCGAAAACCGCACCATCTGGACAGCAGGAACTGGACTATGGGCAAGGTAACAGGCTTTCTCGAGATCGACCGGCAGGTGCACAAGTATCAGCCGGCCTCCGACCGCATCCGGCATTTCCGCGAGTTTACGCTGCCGATGTCGGACAAGGAGGTCGAGAAACAGGCCGCGCGCTGCATGGACTGCGGCATCCCGTTCTGTCACGGGCCGACCGGCTGCCCGATCCACAACCAGATCCCGGACTGGAACGACCTCGTCTATAACAGGGACTGGGACAATGCGATCCGCAACCTGCATTCGACCAACAATTTCCCCGAATTCACCGGCCGCATCTGCCCCGCGCCTTGCGAGGAAGCCTGCACGCTGAACCTCGAGGACATTCCGGTGGCCATCAAGACGGTCGAGCAGGCGATCGCCGACAAGGCCTACGAGACCGGCCATATCAGGCCCTATCCGCCGGAGAGGAAGACGGGCAAGCGCGTCGCCGTCATCGGCTCCGGCCCGGCCGGCATGGCCGCCGCCCAGCAGCTCGGCCGCGCCGGCCATGATGTCCATGTCTACGAGCGCGAAAGCCGGCCAGGCGGGCTGATGCGCTACGGCATTCCGGACTTCAAGATCGAGAAGCACTATATCGATCGTCGCATCGAGCAGATGCAGGGCGAAGGCGTGACCTTCCATTGCGGCGTCAATGTCGGCATCGACAAGCCCGTGGCCGAACTGCTCGCCGAGCATGACGCGGTGCTCTATTGCGGCGGATCCGAGACCCCGCGCGCGGCCAATATCCCCGGCGACGATCTCGGCGGCGTCTATGACGCGATGCCCTATCTCGTGCAGCAGAACCGGCGTGTCGGCGGCGAGCCGATCCAGTCGGTGGCGTGGCCGTCGCACCCGATCATCGCCAGCGGCCAGCATGTCGTCGTCGTCGGCGGCGGCGATACCGCTTCCGACTGCGTCGGCACCGCCTTCCGCCAAGGCGCCGTGCGCGTCACGCAGCTCGACATCCGTCCGCAGCCGCCGGAGAAGGAAGACAAGCTCGCCGTCTGGCCCTACTGGGCGACCAAGATGCGCACCTCCTCCTCGCAGGCCGAGGGCGCCGAGCGCGAATTCCAGGTGGCGACACTCGAATTCATCGGCGAGGAAGGCCAGCTGACCGGTGTCAAATGCTGCGAGGTCGACGATAAGCGCCGACCGATCGTCGGCACCGAGTTCGTCATCCGCGCCGATCTCGCCTTCATCGCCATCGGCTTTGCCGGGCCGGCCATGGCCGGCGTGGTGTCGGAGCTCGAAGGGGATATGAAGATCGTCACCGACAGCCGACGCTCCCGCAATGTCGAGGCCAATGACCGCGACTACCGGACCAGCGTCGACAGGCTCTATGCCGCGGGTGACGTGCGCCGCGGCCAGTCGCTGGTGGTCTGGGCGATCCGCGAGGGTCGGCAGGCGGCGCGTTCGATCGACGAGGCATTGATGGGTTCGAGCGTCCTGCCCCGCTGAGCCCGTTTGGAAACTCTACTGCTGCGGCCATAAGGCGTTTTCTGCGCTTCCGGTGCTCCCGTACCCAAAAAGTACGCTCGCTCCGGTTCTCGAAAACGCCATCCTATGGCTCGCAGCAGCGAGTTCCGAAAACGGTTTCGGGCCCTCCGCGTTGCTAAGGAGTGATGGCCGTCGTCGTGCCAGCCCTGGCGGCCGCGGCTGCCGGATTTGTCTTCGGCGGCCAGGCGAAATCGTCGGCGCGGCCGGGCGAAGCCACCGGCGCCTTGCCCTCGACTACCAGTTTTTCGCCGGGCAGGCCCGGGTTGGCCTTCGCGGGCGGTCCGGCGCCGAGCAGTTCCGTGCCGCCGTCGAGCGCCGGATCGCTGAGCAGCATCGGCGCGGTGCGGTCAATGACGATGGGAGCGGCGGCCGGCGCCGGCGCCTCGACCGGCGCGCCGGCAGGAGCAGCGGTCGGGGCGACGCTTCCCGGCGCGGCCAGGCCCAGGACCTTCATCAGCGGCTTTTCGGTATAGAAGGCGAGCTTGCGCTTGCCGGCCTTCGACATGTTGATGCCGTCATCGGAGCGCAGCCGCACGGGCTGGCCGTTGATGTCGGGGCCACTGGTGACGAAGGCGCCGTTCTCATCGACGAATCCATCCCAGATATCGACAAATTCGCCGCCATGGCTTTCGGCCGCCTGACGGTAGATGTCGTTGAAGGCGAGCATGTCGGATGTCATCTTCGAAACCCTGAACGCCGGCATGCCGACCCACAGGAAAGGCACCTTGGCCGTGGCGATGGCCTTGCCGAACGCTTCGGTGCGGCGCTCGTATTCCTTGGTCCAGGTCTCCGAACGGGGCTGCTCGCGCACATCCCCCACCTTCATCGGCTGGCGGTCGTTGGAACCCAGCATCACGACCACGGCGGCGGGCTTTTCGGTCTCTATCAATGATTTGATCTGTTCCGGCCAATTGTAGAAATCATCGCGCACGAAGCCCGACGAGCCATTGGAGCGAACGACGATCCTGACGCCGGTATTCTCGGCAAAGGCGGTGTCTAGACCTTCGGCGAGCCCGGCCGCCATGAAATCGCCGACCACCAGGACGACCCGGGCGTCCGGCGCCTTCTCGGCGATCGGGATTTCCGGTTCCGCGGGCGGACGCGGCGCGCGCGGCTTTTTTGCCTTGGGCCTGGGCCTTGGTTTCTGGATGTCCAGCGGCGGCTCGATCCGCTCGCTGCGGCGCGGGAACAGAAGGTCACGCAATGACCAGCCGCGGCTTTGCTGCTCCTGCGCCATGGCGGGGGCATGGAAGGCGCCTGCCATGGCGACGGCGAGCACGGCGACGGCCAGGAACAGCACCAGCATGCGGGGAATGAAGGTCCCGATGCGCGCAGCCCAAGCCAATCGCTCCTCCTCAGTTCATGACAGGCCCTATTTTTGCCTGAGCCATTTTAGCACTTCCATGCTCGGATAGCCGTCCTGGGTCAAGCCGACCTTTGCCTGATAGGCCATGATGGCCGACTTCGACCCGTCGCCGATCTTGCCGTCGAATTTGCCGTCATAAAGGCCGTGCTGGGAGAGCCGCTTCTGCAATTCCTGCCTTTCCTCGAACGTCAGCTTGGTGAAAGGCCGTTTCCAGTCCTGTACGAGGCCGGTGGAACCGGCGATCTCGTCGGCAAGAAGACCAACGGCAAGCGCGTATTTGTCCGCATTGTTGTAGGCCTTGATGACCGAGAAATTCCTGATCATCAGGAAAGCGGGGCCGCCGCGGCCATCCGGTACTTTCAACGTCGCCTTGTCGCTGAGGTTCCTGAACGGCTTGCCGCTCGCCCTGACCACGCCGAGCGCCTGCCATTGCGCCAGCGTCCTGGAGCCTGCAGGCAGCTTGCCGGCCGGCAAGGCCACCTCGTAGCCCCAGGTCTTGCCGGCCTGCCAGCCATTCTTCTTGAGCAGATTGGCTGATGTCGCCAGCGCATCGGGAATGGAATTCCAGATGTCGCGCTTGCCGTTGCCGTCCATGTCCACGGCATAGTGCTGGTAGCTGGTCGGGATGAACTGGGTCTGGCCCATGGCGCCCGCCCAGGAACCCATGAGGTGGCTCTCGTCGATGTCGCCGGTCTGGAGGATCTTCAGTGCGGCGACCAGTTGCGTGCGGGCATATTTCGACCGCTTCTGATCGCCATAGGCCAGGGTCGCCAGCGAGCGGACGACATTGCGCATGATGTCGTCGCGCTTGAGGATCTCGCCATAGTTGGATTCCATCGACCAGATGGCCAGCAGGACGTTGCGGTCAACGCCGAACCTCGCCTCGATCCTGTCCAGCCACGGCTTCCATTTCCTGGCCATCTGCTGGCCGACCGCGACCGACTGGTCGTGGACGCGGTTGTCGAAATAATCCCAGGCGGGCGCGGTGAATTCCGGCTGGGTTCGGGCTTTTTCCAGCACCACCGGATCGGGTTCGTCGATGCCCCTGAAGGCGCGGTCATAGACGGCGCCGGAAACGCCCCCCTGCACCGCGGTGGCGCGGAAGCCGGCGACCCATTGCCGGAAGCCGGCATCGGCGAAGGCCGGCCCGGCAGGCATCAGCATGGCGAGCGAGAGGCTGGCGGCCGTCATGACGCTGGTGAAACGCTTTGCGGCATTGCGAACGGACATCTTTTCCTCCTTCTCCGTCTTGGGAAAGACCATTCATCGCCGAACCAGGTTAGGAATTGGTTTACCATAGGCCGCCCCTGGAACGAAAAGGCGCCTCGATGCTTCTACCGGTGCAAGTTTCCCTTCATCCGCCCGATAATCCTCAATTCCGGCGTGAAAATGTCGCGGGGCGGGATTGCGGAGCCGGCCTGCAAACGGATAATTGAAGGCATGAAGAGAGTTCGCAAGGCAGTTTTCCCGGTCGCAGGTCTCGGCACGCGGTTTCTCCCGGCCACCAAGGCCGTCCCCAAGGAAATGCTTACCGTCGTCGACCGGCCCGTCATCCAATACGTGGTGGACGAGGCGCGCGAGGCAGGCATCGAGCATTTCATCTTCGTCACCGGGCGCAACAAGGCGGTCATCGAGGATCATTTCGATATCCAGTTCGAGCTCTATGACACGCTCGCCCAGCGTGGCAAGGACGACCAGCTCGCCAGGCTGCAGCGGCTGCAGCCCGGGCCGGGACAGACCAGCTTCACTCGCCAGCAGGTGCCGCTCGGACTTGGCCATGCCGTCTGGTGCGCGCGCGAACTGGTCGGCGACGAGCCGTTCGCGCTGTTGTTGCCCGACATGATCATGCAGTCGGAAAAGAGCTGTATGAGGGACATGGTCGACCTCTATGCCGAGACCGGCAACAACATCATCGCGGTTCAGGAATGCGATCCCGCCGAAACCCATAAATACGGCATCGTCGGCCGGGGCGAAGCCACCCATCATGGCTTCCGCATCACCGAGATGGTGGAAAAGCCGAAGACCGGCACCGCGCCCTCCAATCTCTACATCAATGGCCGCTACATATTGCAGCCCGAGATTTTCAAAATCCTCGAAGGCCAGGAGAAGGGCGCCGGAAACGAGATCCAGCTCACGGACGCAATGCTGAAGCTGGAGAAGCAGCAGCCCTTCTACGGCTACCACTTTCAGGGCCGCACCTTCGATTGCGGATCGCCGGAAGGGTTCGTCGAGGCCAATGTGGCCTTCGCGCTCTGGCGCAACGACATGAACCAGAGCATGGCCGGCGTCATCCGCAGGCTTCTCGACGAGATGGCGCCTTCGGAGCACGTTGTGGCGGCGCTTTAAGGGAGGCGCTGTCTGGCCGATGTCTCGGATGCGGCACGCAGCTTAGCGGCCCGCGCTTACCGCTGCACCTTCAAGCCGA
Organism: Mesorhizobium sp. B2-6-4; assembly: GCF_006441495.1. Taxonomy (NCBI): domain Bacteria; kingdom Pseudomonadati; phylum Pseudomonadota; class Alphaproteobacteria; order Hyphomicrobiales; family Phyllobacteriaceae; genus Mesorhizobium; species Mesorhizobium sp. B2-6-4. The sequence continues at coordinate 165,728 of NZ_VFUE01000008.1, read as the reverse complement.
GATAGATGCTGTTGGCGGTGTAGTCGCGGCCAGGCAGGTTGCTGGTGAGCTTCTCGGTCCTGGCGCGGGTGGTGAGGCCGGCATAGCGGTTCAGCCACCATGTCAGCCCGGCTTCGGCGCTCAGCACCCTGTCATGGCCGTCTATGCCGATATAATCGCGCCAGTCCAGGCCCAGCGCGGCATTGCCGGTCAGGTTGGCGCGGATCTGGCGTTCGGCCGTGAGGCGGCCGGAATAGAGGATGTCGCCGCTTTCACCTGCGGTGGTCGTGGGCTCGACCGTGGTTCGCCCGGTCAGGCCGATCGTGGTGCCGCGTTCGGGCGACCATTTCAGGTCGGCGTCCACGGTGGCACCCGCGATCGCCCCCAGGCGGTCGTCGTCGATCGCTTCCCGCAGCCAGCCGGCCGAGAACTCGCCGGCGAGCTTCTCGCCCATGTCGAGCTCGAGGCCGGCGCGGGCACCAAGCCGCGTTGATGAACGCTCGAAGCCTTCATTGTCGAAGCGTTGATCATAGGCCCTGCGCCCGAGCTCGATTTCGGTGAAAGGCGTAAGGGCAGGGGAGATTTCGTAGCCGGTGCGCAAGGTCGCCGTATAAAGCGTGGAGTTACGATCCTTCTGCGACAGCGAGGTGTCGTCAGAAAGCTTGGCATCGCCATAGAAGTCGTGCGAGACCGCGCCGGTCAAAGTGTATTGCGCCTTGCCGACGTCCTTTTCGATGCCGAGGCTGCCGTCGATGGTCTGGCGCAGCGGTTGCTTGCTGACGCCTGCAATGGCGTCGGGCGACGAGGCCGATTCCGGCACGGCCTCGTAACCGAGCTTGGCGACGGCGCGTTGCTCGTTGTCGAGGTCGACATTGAGCTGGCCTTCGATGCGGCCTTGCTCATTGTGAACCGGGTAGCCCGAGACGGTCTCGCGGAAGAGGCCATAACCATCAATGGTCGCGGAGTTCTCGCGCCAGTCGGAGGCGGCGGAAAAGCGCAGTGCCGTCTCGGACAGCAGCGCCGCTTTGCCGGCACTGCTGGAATCGCCGTTCGAGGTGGCGGTCAGGCCCTGCTCCAGCGTCGGCCTTATGACGAAGGAGCCCCATTTGATGCCTGGAGCGGCGAACGGATCGTCCTCGATTTTCTTCTTCTGCCCTTCGATGGAAGCGGTGCGTTCGGCGCCCGGATCGAGCTGCTGCCGGTCGGCGCTGTCGATCGTGACGGCGCGGCGGTTGGCGGTCTCCTGGTCGGTGCCGGTGCCGGTGCCGGTGACGGTGGCGTCGGCATCGTCGGCCGTGCTGGCGGTCGTGGTCGCGTCGGTCGTCGCGGTGGTGTTCTTTTTCTTTGTCTTCGCCCTGTCGGCGGCCTTGTCCGCATTGGCCTGCCCGGTGGCCGATGGCCGGCGTGGTTTGGGCGGAGGCGGATTGTCGGCGGTCACGTCGTCACCGGCCGCCGGCGGGTCGAAGATGCTGCCAGTGGGCGAGGCGGCACCGCTATCGTCAGGAGCAGCGCCGGCGCTGGCGGGCAGATAGGTGCGCGACGGCGTGTCGTCCTGACCGGCGGCATTCGCTGGCTGCTGTTGACCCTGACCGGCTATGGCGGCCAGTCTCGCTTTGCGCTGCTGGTCGGACAGGATCGCCGATTCCGAGACCTCGCCGCGCAGCTCCGTTTCCTGGGCGAAGGACAGCGTCGGTCGCGGCAGGCCGAAGATGCTGGTCGCCAGCAGCAAGGCGCAGGCAGCCTTGCTCTTTCGCCTTCTCGTCTTTTCTGACTGGGCCCCGGACATCGCCACCACTGCTTGCGCGGCGCGAGCGCGCGCCATACTTACCGAACCGTAAATGGGGATGGTTAACGGAGGGTTGAGGCGGGGGGCGATTGCTTTTCCAAGCGCTCATTGTTCCAGGCCTCGACATTCGTGACCTTGCGCTTCGTTCATTCGAACCGCTCTCCTAGACGGTCGGGGGAGGCATTTCCGTTGGACAGGCGCGGCACAAAGCGCTAATCGCATCGGCCATGGATGCGCGATCCCTCGACAAGAAGCCGTTGGACAGACAGGCCTCGATCGCTTCGGCGCTAAGAACGGTGGCGACCGAACAGGCGGGAGTGGCAGCGCTGGCCGAGGCGCTCGAAAACGGGCTGGCGAAGCCCTTTGCCGAAGCGGTCGACATGATCTCGAGGATCGAAGGCCGGGTCATCGTCACCGGCGTCGGCAAAAGCGGCCATATCGGCTCGAAGATCGCCGCGACCCTGGCCTCGACCGGAACGCCGGCCTTTTTCGTCCACCCCGCTGAAGCCAATCACGGCGATCTCGGCATGATCGCCAGGGACGATGCCATCATCGCCATGTCATGGTCGGGCGAAAGCAAGGAGATGATGGGCATCGTCGCCTATTCCAGGCGCTTCTCCATCCCGCTCATTGCAATCACGTCCGGTGAGACATCGGCGCTGGCGCGCGCCGCCGATGTCGTGCTTTTGCTGCCGCGTGCGCCGGAAGCCTGCCCGCATGGCCTGGCGCCGACGACATCGGCACTGCTGCAACTGGTGATGGGCGACGCACTGGCGATCGCCCTGCTCGAGGCGCGGGGTTTCACGCCCGATCATTTCCGCACCTTCCATCCCGGCGGCCAGCTCGGCGCCAACCTGATGCAGATCCGCGAGATCATGCATGTCGGCGAGAGATTGCCGCTGGTCGTTTCGGGCACCGGCATGCAGGACGCGATCCTGGAGTTGTCGCGCAAGGGCTTCGGCTGCGTGGCGGTCACCGCCGCCGACGGCGCGCTGATCGGCATCGTCACCGATGGCGACATCAGGCGTCACATAGGCAGCAACCTGACGGCGATGACCGTCGATCAGGTGATGACGAGATCTCCCAAGACCGCGGCGCCGGACACGCTGGTGGCGACCGCACTGCAGACGATCAACAATTCAGCCATCACCAGCCTGATGGTGGTGGAGGGCAACAAGCCCGTCGGGCTCGTCCACCTGCACGATCTTTTGCGCATCGGCGCTGCGTAGGGCAGTTCACCGTTTCACGGAAACGGCGAACTGCTCTATCTCTTTGTTTCTGCACAATTCCGGACGGAAAACCGTACACACTTTTCCTGGAATTGCGCTAGCGCGGAGCCGGTTTCACACTCGCTCGACGGTCAGTTCGAGATCGGTGTCGGCGGCTCCGGTGACGCGCACCTGGGTGCCGGCCGGCAGGTCAGGGCCAGAGACGCGCCACAGCGTGTCGCCGAGCTTGATGCGGCCGCGGCCGTCGCGGATCGGCTCGGCCAGCGTCGCCATCCTGCCGATCATCTGCGCCCCACGGCGGTTGAGCAGCGGCTGGTCGGTCGGCTCGTCGCGTCCGCCGATGAGTTTCTTGCCGACCAATGCCGAGACCAGCGACAGCGCGAGGAAGACGAGCACCTGGACCTGCCAAGTCCAGCTGGCCGCATCCCAGACCAGCAGCGATACCGCGCCGACGATCAGCGCGGCGATGCCGGTCCACAACATGAAGATGCCCGGTGCGATGATTTCCATCGCCAAAAGCACGAAGCCCAGAACCATCCAGTTCCACGGGCCGAGTTCGGAAACGATGCGGTCGATCATGGTTTTGATCCACTCACAAGGACATTAGTTGTCGCTCGGCCTGACGACCGGAGGTCGTGAGACCTGCCGCTGCGTGCCGGACGGCCCGTCGCCCTTGAACACTTCCCTGGCGATCTCGCCGATGCCGCCCAGCGAGCCGATCAGCGACGACGCTTCGAAAGGCATCAGCACGATCTTGCTGTTGGTGGCCGAACCGATCTTGCCCAGCGCTTCGGTGTATTTCTGGGCGACGAAGTAGTTGAGCGCCTGCACATCTCCCTTCGAGATCGCTTCCGACACCACTTGCGTGGCGCGGGCTTCCGCTTCGGCGGAGCGTTCGCGTGCCTCGGCATCGCGGAAGGCGGCTTCCTTGCGGCCTTCGGCCTCGAGGATCTGCGACTGCTTGAGGCCCTCGGCGGCAAGGATCTGCGCGCGTTTGTTGCGTTCGGCCGTCATCTGCCGGCCCATCGATTCGATCAGGTTGGCTGGCGGATTGATATCCTTGATCTCGACGCGGGTGATCTTGATGCCCCAGGGATGGGCCGCTTCATCGACCACGCGCAGCAGGCGCTCGTTGATCGCGTCGCGGTTCGACAGCAGCTCGTCGAGGTCCATCGAGCCCATCACGGTGCGGATGTTGGTCATGGTCAGGTTGAGGATGGCGTTCTGCAGGCCGGAAACCTGGTAGGCCGCCTGCGCCGCGTTGAGGATCTGGAAAAAGGCGATGCCGTCGACACCGACGATGGCGTTGTCGCGGGTGATGATCTCCTGGCTCGGGACATCGAGCACCTGCTCCATCATGTTCAACTTGGCGCCGATGCGATCGATGAACGGCACGATGAGGTTGAGGCCTGGCGACAGCGTTTTCGTGTAACGCCCAAAGCGTTCGACCGTATAATTGTAGCCTTGCGGGATTGTCTTTATGCCTTTGAACAGCACCAGCACGACAAGAGCGACCAGAACAATAATCGCGATATCGAAACCACTGAAATCCATTTGGCTCTCCCTCAAGAGGCAAGCCATGGGAGCCATTCTCCCGCAGCCGGCTTCAGCAAACACTTAAGTGTGTTTCAACAACGTTACAATCAGGTGATGAGGGATTGTTTGTGTCGCTGCTGCCGGTGGCTGAAGGCGAACAGGCTTGCGTCCGTATCTTCCGATCCGGCGATGGCGGCAGAAACGATTTCGGATGCGATTTGCGAGAAGGCGATGCCGTTGCCGCCATAGCCCATCACGGCCTGGATGCGCGGATGCCCAGGGATGGCGCCGATATAGGGCAGGCCGGTGGTTGTGGTGCCGAAGGAGCCGGTCCAGGCAAAATCGGGCCTGGTGTCCAGATCCGGGAACAGGCGGCCGAGCTTCCTGGCCAGTCTCAGGCTCTTGCCGGCGATCAACGCGTCACGCCGTTCCTTGTCGATAAAATCCTCGTCTTCGCCGCCGCAGATCACCCTGCCGTCGGCTGTCGCCCTTGCATAAAGATAGGGGTCCGACGCTTCCCAGATGAGGGCCGCGTCCGGCCAAATCTTTCGCGGCTGCGGGCGTGTGGCGATGGCCCATGTCGAGATGACGCGGTGGGCGGCTGCCGGCACGATGTCGGTCAACTCGTAGCCGGTCGCGAGCAGGACGTGCTGCGCGCTGATTATGGGGCCGCCCCTGGTGGCGACGACGACCTCCTTGGCGCTGTCTTCGATCGCGGTCGCCTCGACCGGGGCGTAGAGGCGCGCCTTGCGCTCCAGCGCCTTCAGCAGCAATCCGGCGGTCAGTTTGCGCGGATCGAGCGCGATGTTGCCATGGCTGAGGATGGCGCCGTCGCGCTCGATGCCGAATCGCGCAGCCAGCGGCGCAGGGGCGAGATAGGTCGCGGCGATGCCCGCCTGTCGCCGCGCCTCGGTCTCGTCACGCAACTGCGATGGGCCGAGCGCGGTACCGGCCAGATAGAGGGAGGGGGCGCGGCTCAGGCGGCAGTTGATGGAGAGCTCGGCTATGCGGCCGGCAAGGTTGGAAACGGCCAGACGCGAGCGCCGCCAGGCCTGTTCCGCCGAGGCCTTGCCGATCATCCTGCCGAGTGCCGTCAGCGGCTGGTCGATCTCGAACTGCACCAGGGCGGTGGTCGCCGACGTCGACCCTCTCAGCGGGCCGCGCCGGTCGATGCAGACCACCGAATGGCCGTCAGCCGTCAGCGCTTCTGCGATCATGGCGCCGCTGATGCCCATGCCTATCACCAGCACATCGGCCTTGGCGTCACGGGTCAGAGCGCTTGTCGGGACAGCGGGTGCCCGATAGGCGGACCAGACTGGCCGCCCGCTTCTGAGGTCGAGCTTGCGGGGCATCGATGGTCTCCGGAAGGCGCGCCTCAACGCCCCGGAACGTCCATTGTTCCCGGTTTCAGATCCAGCCGGACAGTTCGCGCCGCACCATCGCCTCGATCACCGCCATGCCTTCGGGACTGTCGTTGAGGCAGGGGATGTGCGCGAATCTTCCGCCGCCGGCATGATGGAAGGTTTCCGCCGCCTCGCGGCCGATCTCGTCCAGCGTTTCGATGCAGTCGACGGAAAAGCCGGGGTTGACGATGGCGATCGATTTCACGCCGTCCTTGGCCAGTTTCTCCACCGTCTTGTCGGTGTAGGGCTGCAGCCATTCCTGTGCGCCGAAACGCGACTGGAAGGTGGTGATCAGCTTCTTCTCGTCCCAGCCGAGCCTCTCGCGCAGCAGCCGTGTCGTCTCGAGGCAATGCTCGCGGTAAGGATCGCCTTTGTCGGAATAGGGTTTCGGGATGCCGTGATAGGAGGTGATGACCACCTCCGGGTCGAAATCGAGGCTGGCCAGATGCCGTTCGATCGAATGGGCGAGCGCCTCGATATAGACCGGTTCGGCATAATAGGGCGGCACGCTGCGGACGGCAGGCGCCGCACGCATCTTCATCAGCGCCCGGAACAACTGGTCATTGGCAGTCGCCGTGGTGGTGGCCGAATATTGCGGATAGAGCGGAAAGGTCAGGATGCGGTCGCAGCCCTGCGCGACCAGGCTTTCGGCGACGCTCGCGGTCGAGGGATTGCCGTAGCGCATCGCCCAGCCGACGACCACGTCGGGCAGGTCGCGCAATGCCACGGTCAGCTTCTCGGCCTGGGCGCGGGTATAGGTGCGCAGCGGCGACTCGTTGTTCTCGCGATTCCAGATCCTGGCATAGTTGGCGCCCGACTTCTTCGGTCGCGTGGTCAGCACCAGGCCGTAGAGGATCGGATACCAGATCGCCTTGTTGAGTTCGATGACGCGTGGGTCGGACAGGAATTCGCGGAGATAGCGCCACATCGGCCTGAAATCGGTGCCGTCCGGCGTGCCGAGATTGACCAGCATGACGCCGACCTTGCCCGCCTTGGCCGGCGAATGTCCGGCCGGTCTCGGCCCCACGGTTCTCGCGGGCTTGGCGTCGACAGGAGTGGAAGGCGGCATTGCGGGTCTCCGAACACGGCGCGAAAGTAGCGATGCGGCGCTGCTTTTCAATGCAGCGTCTGGCCGCACTTTACCCGAAACAGGATGCCCGCCCTGTTTCGGGCGGGTGTCCCTGCGCGCAAAGGCGAAGGCGGTTACCTCGGCGGTATGGTCAAGGTGGCGCCGACCGGAAGCCGGCGCGGCTCGTAGCCCTTGTTGGCTTCGGAAATGACTTTCCACCTGGTGCCGTCGCCATAGGCCTTCTTTGCCAGGTCCCAATAGGTATCGCCGGCGACGATGACATGGCTGGTTTCGGCCGGTGCGGCCTCGGCGGGCTTTGCCGGCTCAGCCGGCGCGGGTGTTGCCGGGGCAGGGGCGGCTTCGGCAGGCTTTGCCGGTTCCGCAGGTGCTGGCGTTGCCGGAGCGGCAGGCGTTGCCGGTGCGGGCGCAGGCGCGGCCTCGGTCGACACGGCCGGCGGCGTGTTGGCGATATCGCCGGAGTTGGCAGGCAGATCGGGCATTGCTTCGGCTGGCTTGGCGGGCTCCGCCGCAGGCGCGGCCGCTGTCGTCGCGGCGATCTCGGTGATGCGGCCGTCGAGCTTGGGCGTGTAGGGCCGGTGCGCGCCGAGATAGTCGGCGACCACCTGTTCGAGGCCGGGGCCGTAATCATAGGCGTTCTTGGCCTTTTCGGCGAAAACCTTGTAGCCGTCGCCGCCCTGGCGGACATAGTTGTTGGTGGCGACCAGATAGTCCTTGTCGGGATTGAGCGGCGTCCAGGCGCCGTTCTCCATCACCTCGACAGACTTGACGCGGCCGGCATTGGCCGGGGCGGATTTGTCGAAGGCGTATTTCAGGCCGGCCACCTGCGGGAAGCGGCCGGCGCCGTCCTCGACCTGGCTGAGGCCGCTTTCGAGCCCGGCAACAAGGTCCTTGCCCGAGATCTGAAAGGTCGCCAGCGTGTTCTGGAAGGGCAGCACGGTCAGCACCTCGCCCATGGTGACGGTGCCCTTGTCGATCGAGGCGCGCAGGCCGCCGCCATTGGAGATGACGATCTCGACGCCCTGTCCCTTGACGCGGTCGAGGATGGCGTCGGAGACGAGATTGCCCATCGCGCATTCGCGGGCGCGGCAGCTCTCGCGGCTGCCGTCGATGACGTCGGTCGTCTCGGCCACTTCCTTGTTCTTCAGCGCTTCGATCGGCGCGCCGAGCTCCTTTATGCGGGCGAGCACGGCGGGATCGGGCGTGATCGACTTGTCGAGGAGGATCGGGTCGCCGCTCGCCGACTTGACGACGCCATTGTCGTCGAACACGACCTTGAACTCGCCGAGATATTTCGAATAGGACGCCGCCTGCACGACCGGCACCTTGTAGCCGTCCGGATTGTCGACCATGGTCGGATAGGGGCCTGCCGCCTTCGGATCGGTGTTGGACAAAAGCGTATGGCTGTGGCCGCCGACGACCACGTCGACGCCCGGGATCTTCGCTATGACATCGCGCTCCCTGTTGTAGCCGATATGGGTCACGGCAATGATCTTGTTGACGCCCTCTCCCTTCAGCTTCTCGACCTCGGCCGTGATCGACTTGACGTCGTCCTCGATGGCGATGTTGGGGCCGGGAGTGGCGAGTTCGGGCGTATCGTTGGTGACGGCGCCGATGATGCCGATCTTCTGGCCGCCGACCTCGACGACGATGGACGGCTTGACGCGGTCACCGAGCTTGGACTGCGCGTTGGCTTTCACATTGGCGCCGAGCACGGGGAACTTGATCATGTCGAGGAACGGCGCCAATGCCGTTTCGCCGTCGTCGAATTCATGGTTGCCGAGCGCCATGGCATCGAACTTCATGTCGTTGAGGAACTCGCCTTCGGCCTTGCCCTTGTAAGTCGTGTAGAACAGCGAACCCTGGAAATTGTCGCCGGCGCTGAGCAACAGCACGTTCTGGCCTTCCAGCTTCTTGCGCTCCTGCGCGATCGCCGTGACCAGCCGGCCGGCGCCGCCGACGCATTCGCCCTTTGTCTCCTCGTCGGCCGAGCAGGTGGATTCGTATTTGTTGTTGCTTTCGATGCGGCTGTGCCAATCGTTGATGTGAAGGATATTCAGCGTGTAGTCGGCAAAAGATGCGCCGGCCGACAGGCCCAGCGTCGACGCGGAAAGGGCGGCAATGGCGGCAAGCTTCTTCATCTTCGTCTCCCGGATAGGCTGATCAGAGCCGTTTAGCGCTCTTGCTTGACCGGTCTCTAACAGCCGGCTTTTTCGCTATGTTCCCATCGCGTTCCGGAGCATGCAAGGGGAAATCGGGGCAAAATCCCGTTGATCTCTGCTGGGCACAAAAAGGACGGCGGCCATTGGCCGCCGTCCTTTGGAGGTCTGAATGCCGGTCGGTTCAGGCGCGCCGGGTCAGTACGAAATTCTGGCCCGAGCCGCTGGTGCAGTTGAGCTGGCTGGTGGACACCAGCAGGCAATTGAAGCTCACCGGAGTCTGCCGGATCAGCGAGGTACCGTGGATCTCGACCGAAGTGGCGCCGGTCATCGTATAGGTGCCGTCGGACAGCTTCTGGCCGGTATCGGTCGCTACCGTGGTGAAGGTTCCGCCGGCAAAGGTCGAAAGACCGGTGCCCTTGGCGTCGATCCAGGAGCCTTCGACGCCCTTCGGCGCGACCCCTATCGACGGCTCGTCGGGACCGCTGGTTGCACAAGCGGCCAGCCCCACCATCGTGGCCGCCGCAACACTCATCGAAAGAATCTTGCGCGCAATGGTCATGTAAAAATCCTCTCCTCGCCCGTCGGCCCGAAATCGGAAAACGACTTTCGGAAAGCACGGTGCATGCATCCAAGTTTCAAGAGCGCAGTTCATGCGTCCAGATGGACGCGGCTTGCTCCCGTCCGCATCCTTCAATCGCCCGATTTCCGGGCGATTGCAAGGCAGTGAGGCATGCTTGGCGCGACGCTATCGCACCAGGATGTTGCGGAATTGCCACGGGTCGTTCCGGTCGAGGTCCTCCGGAAACAGGCCGGGCCGATTATCGAGCGGCGTCCAGTCGGTATAATAGCCCTTCACCGGTCCGAGATATTGCGACTGCACGTCCAGACAGCGCTTGTAGTTCATCTCGTCGGCCTCAACGATGCCGGCTTCGGGGTTCTCCAGCGCCCAGACCATGCCGGCCAGAACCGCCGAGGTGACCTGCATGCCGGTGGCGTTCTGGTAAGGCGCCAGCTTGCGCGCTTCGGCGAGCGACAGTTGCGAGCCGTACCAGTAGGCGTTCTTGTCATGGCCGTAGAGCAGCACGCCGAGCTCGTCTACGCCGTCGACCAGTTCGTTTTCGTCCAGCACATGGTGTACCGGTTGCGCCTTGCCGGCAGCGCCGAACATTTCATGCAGCGACAGCACCGCGTCGTTGCAGGGATGATAGGCGTAGTGGCAGGTCGGGCGGTACTGAACCTTGCCCTTTTTGGAGCGCACGGTGAAGAAGTCGGCGATCGAGATCGCCTCGTTGTGGGTCACCAGGAAGCCGTATTGGGCACCTGGCGTCGGGCACCACGAGCGCACGCGCGTGTTGGCGCCGGGCTGCTCCAGATAGATTGCGGCCTTGGAACCATGTTTGTGTTTCTTGCCGTTCTTGGGCATCCATTTCTCATGCGTGCCCCAGCCGAGTTCGGCGGGCTGCAGGCCCTCGGAGATGAAGCCCTCGACCGACCAGGTGTTCCAGAACACGTCCATCGGCTTCGGCTTCTTGGTGCGCTGGGTGTCGCGCTCGGCGATGTGGATGCCTTTGACGCCCGCCTTCCTCATGAGCTTCGCCCAGCCCTCGCGGTCTTCCTGCGCGGGTTCCGAAAACTCGAGGCCGAGATCGGTGGCCAGGTTGACCAATGCCTGCTTGACGAACCAGGAGACCATGCCCGGATTGGCGCCGCAGGTGGAGACCGCGGTCGCGCCGCCGGGCTTGTCGTGCTTTTCCTTGAGCAGCGACTCGCGCAACGCATAGTTGGTGCGGCTGGCATTGTCGGCCTCGGCATCGAAGTAGAAACCGAGCCATGGCTCGACGACCGTGTCGATGTAGAGCACGCCGAGCTTGCGGCAGAGCCGCATCAGATCCACCGAGCCGGTGTCGACCGACAGGTTGACGCAAAAACCCTGGCCGCCGCCATTGGTCAGAAGCGGGGTCAGGAGCTTCTTGTAGTTCTTCTCGGTCACCGCATCCTGCATGAAGGTGATGCCACGCTCGTCGAGCAGCGCGCGGTCGGTGCCGCGCGGGTCGATAACCGTCATGCGCGATTTGTCGAACTTGAAATGGCGCTCGATCAGCGGCAGCGTGCCCCGTCCGATCGAGCCGAAGCCGATCATCACCACAGGGCCGGTGATCTCACCGTAAACGGGCCAGTTTTCATTCGCCATTTTATCGAGCACTCCTTCAGACAGGTGCAAAACCCGGGCATTCTCGCCCAACGGGCATGCGCTACATCACAGATCATTGTCATAAACCAGTGAAAAGCGCCAACCGCCGGTCAGGCGGCGTTCGCCATTTGGTTAAGGACGCCGACCAGCCGGTCGCGGTCTGATGTCAAGCCCTTGTAATCGAGCTGGGCGATGTCGAGCGCTTCGAGCTGGGCAGCGAAAGCCGGAGCCAGCGTCGCCCGGTCGGGGTGATGCGCCAACGCCGCCAGCGGGTCGAGATGAATGCGGATGGTGAACAGGATGTCACCCGAGACGGGCAGTTTTCGAAGCGTCTGCCGCTCGACGCGGATGAAGGCGTGGGCATTGGCGTCGCCATCGGCAAATCGCGACGGGCGGCTGGCGGCGCGCTCGATTCGCTCGACATTGGACAGCGGGTGGTAGAGCGCATCGCCCGATTGAATCGACCAGTTGTAGCGCTCCACGGCCTGGCCCTGGAGGCCGTCGAACATGCGGTTGATCAGCTCGGCCGGCCGCGTGCCAGGGCCAAAACCCGGCACAGGCGCATGGATCTGCTGCAACGGCTTGCCGAATTTTTCGAGCAGCGACCAGGACGAGGGAAAGCAGAGCGAGCCGGCGGCGAGCCGCCAGCCGTCTTCGCCGCGGCGCATCAGGATCAGGTCTTCCTGGACGAGCAGCGAGGCCGCGACAAGCGGCGCCTTGGCGAAGTCGCCCTCGGGATTGCCGGCGGCGCCGATCACCTCGACCCCACCACTGGCACGCCGATGGGTCTCGGGAAATGCCCGCGGCAAGTGCGCTTCGAGCAGGTCGAGCACTTCGCGCTGGGCATCGCGCGTGCCGTCTTCCTCGACGAACACGGTGCCGGGCATTTCGGCATAGAGCCGCTGCTTCTCGGCGAGGAACGGCAGGAGATGTTCGTCGACTTCGATCCAGTCGGCCAGGGCAAGCGGCTTCAGCCCGATGGTAAACAGCTTGGACGAGCCATCATATGGCGTGTGGGTGGGCAGGGATGTCATGCTTCAGATCAGTTTTGCCGGGATCAAGCCGCGCAGCGAATTGCCGACATAGAGCGCCCTGGCGGATTTCAAGTCGTCAAAGCTGTAGATCGCCTCGCGGGCGCGGCCTTCATCCAGAAACGCGCCGCGCAATACGCCAGGCAGCAGCCCGCAATCGAGGCGGGGCGTCAAAAGCATGCCGTCGCCGAAATCGGCGAAGACATTGGTGATGGTGCCCTCGCACATCTCGCCACGCTCGTTGACCAACAGCACTTCGTCGGCCTGGGTGATGAGATATTCGGCGCGGGCATGCGTGTAGACCTGCCGGCGGCTGGTCTTGTGGCGCAGCAGCATATCGTTCGAATCGAGCCTCGTGCGCGCCAGCCGCAGCGTCCAGACCTTATCGGCGGCGAGCTGCTCATAGGGCTGGACCGAGGCGGCCGCGTCGCCACTGCGCGCCAAAGCCAGGCGCGTGCGCAAGGCGTTGCGCGCGCCATCGACAGCCTTGCCCAACACGTCGCCGATCCTTTGCGGGTCGCAGGCAAATCCGAGTTCGGCCGCCGAACCATAGAGGCGCGCGAGATGCCGCTCGAAGCGCAGGAAGCCCATGGGCGGCTCCCAGCGCATGGTCTCGATCAATTCGAAACCGGCGGCGTTCCCGTCGCGAAGCGGGCTTTCAAGAGACACTCCTGATACTCCTCCTGCGCGGTTGAATCGAAGACGATGCCGCCGCCGACATTGTAGACGGCCTCGCCGCCGGGAAAGAGCGAGATTGTGCGGATCGCCACGGAAAAGCGCATCGTGCCGCCGGGCGCGATCCAGCCGATGGCGCCGCAATAGACATCGCGGGGCGTGCCTTCAAGGTCATGCAGGATCTCCATGGCGCGGATTTTCGGTGCGCCGGTAATGGAGCCGCAGGGAAACAGCGCTGCAAAAATCTGGCGGATCGTGAGGCCCGGCAGCAGCTTCGCCCTGACGTCGCTCACCATCTGGTGGACGGTCGGATAGGTCTCGATGCGGAACAGCTCTGGCACTTCCAGCGTGCCGACTTCGCTGATCAGCGAGATGTCGTTGCGGAGCAGGTCGACGATCATCCGGTTCTCGGCCTGGTTCTTCTCATCATTGCGCAGGAAGGTTTTCTGGCGCTCGTCGTCTGCTTCCGTCGCACCACGCGGCGCCGTGCCCTTCATCGGATGCGTCTCGACCATGCCCTGCGCGTCGATCTCGAAGAACAGTTCGGGTGAGCGTGACAGCACGACCGGATCGCCAAGCGAAACCAGGGCACCGTATTTCACCGGCTGGCGTTCGGTCAGCGCGTCGAAGGCGGCCAGCGGATCGCCCGACCATTGCGCATGCACCGGAAAGGTCAGGTTGCCCTGGTAGCAGTCGCCTTGCCTGATGTGCCGGTGCAGCCGCGAGAACCGCTTCTCGTAATCCTCGAACGACCATGTCGCCCTTGCATCGAAGATCGGGCCGTTGGTCGCCGCCGCCTTGCGGGGCGGCACCGGCTCTTGCACCGGCGCGTCAAAGACGCCCAGGCAGACCAGCGGGGCGCGGCGCCCGGCCGGCAGCAACGGAACCAGCTTCGGCTCCAGCAGGTAGCCCGCCTCGTACGAGAAGTAGCCGGCAAGCCACTTGCCGGCATCATGCGCCGCCTGGGCCGCCTGCAGCGCGGCCGAGAAATCCCGGGCCTCGTGCGCCGTGATGATGTCGTCCGGTCGATCGAAAACGAGCTGGCGCGCGCTTTCGTCATTGCGGAAAATTGCGGCGGGCAGGGGCATGGAACTCGGCGCGTGGATCGATGAAGCCAATGATGGCTCTATATGGGGGGCCAGCCGCGCGCAATCGAGGGAGCGGCACCTTGCCACTTAAAGCCGACCTCTGGCCCCACCTTTGGCCCGACCTGTGGACAGACCTGCGGCCAAAAACAAACCGGCGACGCTTCGTTCGCGCCGCCGGCCGCAATCGTCGGATCTGCCCTGTCGCTCAGGTGTTGCTGGCGGTTCCGGCCGACGGAAACTGCCTGGCGAATTCCGCCTCGTTGCCGGCGGCGAGCAGCTTGGCTTGCTCGATCCAGCGCTCGCGCGCGATACGGCCGTCGAAATTCATGACGTCCTCGATCCGCTTGATATCAGCGGCTGTCCAGGCGGCGATCTGGGCAAAGCTGGTGACGCCTTGTGCCCTGAGCAGCTTCTCGTTGACCGGGCCGATACCGATCAGCCGGCGCAGATTGTCGGGTTTGCCGGAAGCCACCTTGGCCGGCGCGGCCTTCGCCGGTGCCGCCTTCCTGGGTGCCGCGCTGGCCTTGGGTGCCGCCTTGGCGGCAGCGGCCTTCGGCGCGCCGGTCTTCGCGGCGCTGGAAGCGGCCTTGGCCGCAGCCGGCTTCCTGGGCGCCGGCTTGGCCGCCGGAGCGGATTTGGCAGGGGTGGGCGTCGACATCAAGGCGGCCGGCGCCGGGGTCGCCGCCTTTGCCGGACCGGAGCCGGTCGAGGCCTCGCGCAGCCGGCGCTCGAGGTCGGCGCGGGTGCGCCCACAGGCATCCAACTCGCCGGTCAGGCGATCGCTGTCGGCCCGCAGCCGGTCGCGCTCGCTGCGTGTGCGGTCGAGATCGCCGCGCAAGCTGTCGAGTTCACCGCGCAAGCGTCCCCAGATGAACCAGCCAACCAGCACACCCACAAGGAACGCCAGGAGCATGTAGAAAAAAGTGCCCATTGTCTCTCTCTCCAGTCAGATCCGTCTGCCGCGGCATTGGACTTAATGACCTTCGGCGAAGGACTACTCGATGATGGTTCCGCCGCCTGCGGAACAGCCGGCCTCAGTCGAGCCGTCGGCGTCGGCTTTGCAAGCCATGGCCAATGGCCGTCGTCGCGTGCACCGGAACGCCGCGGTCAGCTGAGACTTCCCCGCCCGACCCGCATGCTCCGGCTGAGCTTGGCGGGGAGGCTATCATAGAGCTTACGGAAAGCTATGGGAAAACTACGAAAGAGAGTTATTCAAGAACAGATATTTAGACCAAGAATAGTGTGGGCCCAATATGCATTCCGGCTAAACTGTTCTGAGCAGGTGGGGACGACGTACAGAAGACGCCTCAGTTGTCGAGCGCTTCCAGCTCGTCGATCAAGCCGCTGATCACGCCAAGCCCGATCTGCCAGAAGGCGGGATCGGTGGCATCGAGGCCGAAAGGCGCCAGAAGCTGCGAATGATGCTTGGTGCCGCCGGCGCGCAGCATCTCGAAATATTTGTCCTGGAAGCCGCGCTCGGCGTTCTGGTAGACCGCGTAGAGCGAGTTCACCAGACAGTCGCCGAACGCATAGGCGTAGACGTAGAAGGGCGAATGGATGAAGTGCGGGATGTAGGTCCAGAAGACTTCGTAGCCGTCGCGCAACTTTATCGCCGGGCCCAGACTTTCCGCCTGCACCTCCAGCCAGAATTGGCCGAGCCTGTCGGATGTCAGTTCGCCGTTGCGGCGCTCCGCATGCACCTTGCGCTCGAATTCGTAGAAGGCGATCTGGCGCACGACCGTGTTGATCATGTCCTCGACCTTCTGGGCGAGCATGGCCTTGCGCTCGCGCCTGTCGGTGGTCTGCTCGAGCAACGAGCGGAAGGTCAGCATCTCGCCGAAAACGGACGCCGTCTCGGCCAGCGTCAGCGGCGTCGAGGCCATCAGCGCGCCCTGGCCGCCGGCCAGCACCTGATGCACGCCATGGCCAAGCTCATGCGCCAGCGTCATCACATCGCGCGGCTTGCCCATGTAGTTGAGCAGCACGTAGGGGTGCGCCGAAGGCACGGTCGGATGGGCGAAGGCGCCGGGGGATTTGCCTGGGCGCACCGGCGCGTCGATCCAGTTGCGGTCGAAGAAAGTCCGCGCGATCTCGGCCATCTCGGGCGAGAAGCGCTGATAGGCGGACAGCACCGTGTTCCTGGCCTCGTCCCAGCCAATCACCGCCTGCGGCGTCTCCGGCAACGGCGCGTTGCGGTCCCAGTGGTTCATCACCTCCATGCCCAGCCAGCGCGCCTTCATCCGGTAATAGCGGTGTGACAGGCGCGGATAGGCCTCGCGCACCGCCGAAGCCAGCGCATCGACCACACCGCGCTCGACGCGGTTGGCGAGATGGCGTGAATCGGCGATGTCCTCGAAACCGCGCCAGCGGTCCGAGATTTCCTTGTCCTTGGCCAGCGTGTTGGTGACCAGCGTGAAGGTGCGCAAATTCCTCCGGAAGGTCTGGGCGAGCGCCTCGGAGGCGCGGCGTCGCACCTCGCCGTCGGCATCCTGCAATCGGTTCAGGGCCGGTTCCAGCGTCAGCTCCTCGCCGTCGACGTCGAAGCGCAGGTCCGTCATAGTCTCGTCGAACAGCCGGTTCCAGGCGCCGCGCCCGGTGATCGACTTCTCGTGGAACAGCTGCTCGACGCGATCCTCGAGCTGATAGGGCTTGTCCAGGCGCAGATCGAGCACCCAGGGCCGGTAATGACCGAAGGCGGGGTCGGCGGCGAGCGCGCCCTCGATGGCCGCGTCGTCGATCAGGTTCAGTTCGAGCGCGAAGAACAGAAGATGCGCGCTGGCGTCGGTCATCTTCTCCTGGATGTCGCCATAGAGCTTGGCGCGCTGCGGATCGGCGGTGTTGCCGGCGTAGATGAGGCCGGCATAGGAGACGATGCGGCCGATCAGCTCTTCCAGGGCCTCATAGGCGACAAGCGCTTCGCCCAGCCTGCCTGCGCTGCCGCGCTCGGCCTCGGCGGACAGCGTGCCCTTCCAGCGGCTCTCGAAGGCGACCGCATCGGCGGCGGCTTTGGCGATGTCGCGCTTCAGCTCCGGCGCCTCCATGCCCGCATAGAGGTCGGCAAGATTCCATTCCGGCAGATCGCCAAGCTCGGCGGCGCCCTGACCGGAAGCTGGCGCCGCAGGCCGCCGATCAAACATCACGCGCATCGACAATACCTTCTTTGAATCGAGTGGCCGGCCCAGGGCCAGAATCAAGGAGAACGGAGAAGCCGGTCAAATCCTAAGGAATTCGTTCACCGGGTTTTTTGAAACCTTATTTAGAACCCTGTGCCAAGATGGTCCATGGGGATATCAGGCGGGCGGCTCAAGACAGTCATGACAGGTTCCATACTCATAGTCGATGACGATCCCGTGCAGCGCCGGCTGCTCGAGGCGGCGGTGACGCGGTTCGGCCACACCGCAATCGTCGTCGACGGGGGCGCTGCCGGCCTCGACGCCCTCGACGGACCCGGCGCCCGCGACGTGTCGGTGGTCATCCTCGATCTGGTCATGCCTGATCTCGATGGCATCGGCGTGCTCAAGGCGATGCGCGAGCGCGGCATCACCATCCCGGTCATCGTGCAGACCGCCCAGGGCGGCATCGAGACCGTGGTTTCGGCGATGCGCCACGGCGCCTTCGACTTCGTCGTCAAGCCGGCCTCTCCCGACAGGCTGCAGGCCTCGATCGCCAACGCGCTCAAGGTTGAGGCTGTCGAAGGCGAGGTCAAGCGCACGTCGCGCCGGCGCGGCGGGCTGCTGACCTTCAGGGACATGATCACGCACAGTCCCGCCATGGACAAGGTGATCCGCCTCGGCCAGAAAGCGGCGGCATCCAACATCCCGATCCTGATCGAGGGCGAATCCGGCGTCGGCAAGGAACTGGTGGCGCGCGCCATACAAGGCAGCGGCGACCGCCGCTCGAAACCGTTCGTCACCGTCAATTGCGGCGCCATTCCCGACAATCTGGTCGAATCGATCCTGTTCGGCCATGAGAAGGGCTCGTTCACCGGAGCCACGGAGAAGCACACCGGCAAATTCGTCGAAGCGCATTCGGGCACGCTGTTTCTGGACGAGATCGGCGACCTGCCGCTCGACGTGCAGGTCAAGCTGCTGCGCGCCGTCCAGGATGGCGAGGTCGATCCGGTCGGCGGCCGCGCCACGGTCCGGGTCGACATCAGGCTGATTTCGGCGACGCACCGCAATCTCCTGCAGCAGGTCAAGGACGGCAAGTTCCGCGAGGACCTGTTCTACCGGCTCAACGTCTACCCGATCTATGTGCCGCCCCTGCGGAACCGCCGCGACGACATTCCCGATCTGGTCGCACATTTCATGGAGAAGGTGGCTCCGGCGGACCCGCGCCATCGCCTGCGGGGCATTTCGGCGGCGGCGCTCGCCGTGCTCCAGGCCTATGACTGGCCCGGCAATATCCGGCAGCTGGAAAATGCCGTCTTCCGCGCCTCGGTGCTGTGCGAAGGCGATGTGCTCGGCGTCGAGGATTTCCCGCAAATCCGCGCCCAGGTGGAGGGCACGGTCCGCCTCGATGTGGACATCGCGCCGGCCGGCCCGGCTTTGGCCGTAGAACCGCGCGATGAGCCGGCGCTGAGCGGTGAGGACGTTTCGGCTGCCGAACCCGAATCGCCGATGCGGCTTCAGCCACGCTTCGGCACGCTGCGCGCGCTCGACGAACGCGGCAATGTGCGCGCCCTGGCGGATGTCGAACTGGAGATGATCAAGCTCGCCATCGATCACTACAACGGCCAGATGAGCGAAGTCGCCCGCCGCCTCGGCATCGGCCGCTCGACGCTTTACCGCAAGCTCAAGGAATACGGCATCGATCCGGAAACCGGCAGGCTCGACCGGCTCGCTTCCTGAGGGCGCTATCGCGCACAGCGGCCCGATGTCCGGCCTGAGAGCGGTCGGCCCGAGTGCGGTCACGCAAGGCCGGGACCAGCTTGCGCTGCCATCATGTCGCCGGTGCATTGACTGGACCGGAGTGTGGCGCGCCGATGGCGACGTCCCCGACGGTCCCGTTCACGCATTAAGGCTAACGGTAACAGATCGTGTTTCGGCCAAACGAGGAATCATGATCTAAACCAGCGGTTTACCAAGAAACCTTGTGGACAATTTTTGGCGGGATATCGCCACGGTCTTACCGCATTTCGGCTTCAATAAGCGATGATTAACCATTAGGATCGATATTCGGATGTGACAACGACACGTCCGTTTGGGCAAATCCGGGGACAAACGGCAGCCTGCAAGGCCTTTTGATTTGAACAGAATCGAACGACACACAAACGGGCGGCACTATCATTTGAGCGTCTGGCCGAAGTGGCTGGCGGCCATGATTGTCGCATTTGGTTTTCTTGCCGCTGCCGCAACCGGCGCCAGGGCCGAAGTGCGTTCGTTGAAGCTCTACCACCTCCACACGCACGAGAAGGCGGAGATCGTCTACAAGCGCAACGGCCGTTACGATCAGGCCGGGCTGAGGAAGATCAACATCATCCTGCGCGACTGGCGCCGCAACGAGCCGACCAAGATGGACCCGCGCCTGCTGGACCTGGTCTGGGAAGCCTATCGGGAAAGCGGCGCCACCGACTATATCCAGGTGGTTTGCGGCTATCGCTCGCCGTCGACGAACTCGATGCTGCGCAGTCGCAGCAAGGGTGTCGCCGAGAAGAGCCAGCACATGCTCGGCAAGGCGATGGACTTCTACATTCCGGGCGTGCCGCTGAAGAAGCTGCGCAATATCGGGCTCAAGATGCAGGGCGGCGGCGTCGGCTACTATCCGAGATCCGGTTCGCCGTTCGTCCACATGGATGTCGGCAATGTGCGCCATTGGCCCGGCATCAGCCGACAGGAACTGGTGAGCCTGTTCCCGAACGGCAAGACGCTGCACGTGCCGAGCGACGGCCGGCCGCTGCCTGGCTTTGAGCAGGCGCTTGCCTCATACAAGGCACGCAAGGGCTCCGGCGGCGCCGCCATCGAGCTGGCCAGCGCCGGCGGTGGTTCCAAAAGGTCCGGCGGACTCCTGGCTGCCTTCTTCGGCGGCGGCGACGACGAGGCCGACGACAGCGCCGATGTCGCATCGGCAGAGCCGGCGCCGAAGCCGAGAAGCGTGAAGCCGGTACCGGCGAGCACCGCCAAGAGCGGCACCCTGCCGGGGATCGCGATCGTGGCGCCCGAGAACGCCAAGCGCGCCGAGATCCCGCAGGTCGCCGAGGAGCAGGCCCCGGAGCCGGAAAAGGATACGCCCGAGACCATCATCGCGGCGTTGCCGGCACGCAGCATCCCGCTGCCCGATTTCGCGCCGCGGCCGAAAGTCGATGTCGGCGCGCAGCCGCCTGAAAATGTTCCCTTCGGCATGGCGGATGCGACGGCCAGCACCGAACAGACCGTGGCAACCGTGCAGACGCCGGCGAATATGCCTTTCGGCAAGGCTGATCCCTCGGCGGTCGCCGCCGATGCAGCGCAGGTTGCCGCCAACAACATACCTTTGCCGACATGGCGCCCCGAACACACGTTGCCGGCGGTGCTGGCGCCTGCGCCCAGCAAGGATGTGCTGATGGCGCTGGCCGAGACGGCCGAGCGTGGCAAGACCGCGACCGATGCCTTCTCCGTGCTGCCGAGCGCGCGGCCGGATATGACCAATATCGATGCGGCCAAGCCCGATGCGGTCAAGCCCGATGCGGTCAAGGCCGTGCTCGACGAGGCCGAGGCGCTTCCCGTGCAGGCTGACTATTATCGGGTTGCGTCGTTGTCCGAGCCTCGTTCGGCTTTCAACGACCCGTCCGGCGTCGATGCCGCATCGCCGCGCGAGGCCGTCGTCGCCCGCGCTGCCGGTTCCGATCCGGTCGCCGCGATCGGCGCCGGCGTGAAGACGACCCGCAAGGAGGCCAGAGCCACCGCCCGCGACCTGAAACCCGGTCCCAAGGCCATCGTGGTTGCCGCCGCACCGCAGGCCGCCCGCTGGGCGCTGACCAGCGGCGAGAATGTCGCGACGGTTTCGAGCGCCACGACGGCGCCGGGCTACGCCTACAACGTGGTCCACACGCCGCCGAGCGAGGTCTACACGGCCGGCTTCCAGCAGGGCGACCAGATGGCGGATGCCAACCGTTTCACCGGCAATGCCGTAAAATTCCTGTCCGTCGCGCGCTTCCAGACGAAGTAAAGACCGGGCATTCCGAAAGCCGCGCCGGGCAACCGGCGCGGCTTTTTTTGTGTGTGCCGGCTGTGTGCGGGCACAACCGGCATGCATGAAGCCGGCCCCGGCCCTGCGGGATCACGGGTGCCTGAACTTCTCGTGAAAACGTAAAAGCCGCCTGTTTCCCGGCTAGAATGGCTGCGTTCCAACCCGGGATATTCATGAAGAAGATTCTATTGGCATCCGTCCTGGCGCTGGTGGCGGCATCGGCGGCTATTGCGCCCTCGCAAGCCGAAACCGTGATCATCAAAAATGGCAAGCATCACTGCCGGACCAAGGTGGTCACGCATTGGAAGCATCACCACAAGGTGGTCGAGAAGGTCAGGGTCTGCAACTGACCGCCAAGGCTGACTGCCATGGCACCAAACTAGCCCGATCGGCGCAAGCCGGTCGGGCTTTTTCGTGCCGCCGGGATGGTTCAGTCGATATCCAGCGCGGCCGCTTCGCCCCGCGCCAGAAGCCGCGCGGCATCGCGTGCAGGCGGCAACCCGAACTGACGCGCATACTCCCGGCTGAACTGCGAAGCGCTTTCATAGCCCACGGTAAAGGCAACCCGCGCGGCGTTTCCCGGCTGGGCCAGCAGCAGGTGGCGGGCCTCCAGCAGGCGGACCTGCTTCTGGTACTGGATCGGGCTCATCGCCGTCGCCGCCTTGAAGTGGCGATGAAACGCAGCGCTGCTCATATTGGCGAGCTCGGCCAACCGCCGCACCTCGATAGGCTCGTCATAGTGAGCCCGGATCCAGGCGGTCGCCCGGCGGATCTGTGACAAGCGGCTGTCGGCGCCGGCGAGCTGGCGCAACTTCGCGCCTTGCGGGCCTTGCAACAGGCGAAACAATATCTCGCGCTCGAGCAGGGGAGCGAGCACGGGAATCTCGGCGGGCCTGTCGAGCAGCCGCAGCATCCGGCGCCACGCGTCGAGCAGGTCGTCATTGGCCAGGCAGGTCATGAAATCGTCGCCACCGACGGCCGGCTCGTGCTCGATGAGCAGGGCTGCGATCGCCTTGACATCGAGGGCGAAACCGATGGCCACATAGGGATGCGCGATACTCGCCTCGATCAGTTGGCTGGTGGCGGGTGTCTCGACCGCGTAGACGAAATAGCTGCCGGCTTGATAACGAAGCGTGCGCTCGCCGATCAGCACCGATTTCGTGCCTTGCAGCACGAACAGCGCCGTCGGCTGACAAAGCTCGGGCATCGGCGGCGTCGGGACCTCGCTGCGGCCGATCGTAACGCGAGGGATCGCCGTCCTTGTCCGCCGCCCATGCGCATGGCGGCCGGCGACGGCAATCAATTCCAGCAGCGCTTCTCTCATCGTTTCAGCATTGCCGATCCGCGTGGGCCGCGCAACCAGGTGAGAGGATCAGGCAAGAGCAAGAGAGTTTTCGGCGCGCGAGGCGGGCTGCAATCCGCCATCTCTAAGGCGCGTCGCGTTTGGCGACGCGCCTTGGGCCTTTGTTTATGCATGTCGTTCTCCCGGACCGGGGCCACTTCCAGGCGACATGCATCAGGCCTCCACAAAGGAGATTTGGATATGACGACATCGAAGCGCGCGCTGGTGACCGGCGCCAACAAGGGCATCGGCCTGGAGACCGCACGGCGCCTGGCGGCAACGGGATTCAAGGTCTGGCTCGGCGCCCGCGACGCCGAACGCGGCACCGCGGCGGCACAGGCGCTGCGCAGCGAAGGGCTCGACGTCGAGTGGCTCGAACTCGACGTCGCCGATGACGAAAGCGCGGCGGTCGCCGCCAGGACCGTCGCGGCGCGGGCAACCAGCCTCGACGTGCTGGTCAACAATGCCGGCATTGCTCCTGGATATGTCGACGCGCTCGGCCCCGACGAGCGCTATGAGCTGCCGCCGAGCCGGGAGAACATCGCCGACATCAAGGCCACCTATGATGTCAACGTCTTCGGCCCGATCCGGGTCACCCAGGCATTCCTGCCGCTCTTGCTGGCATCGCCCGCCGGCCGCATCGTCATGGTGAGCAGCTATATCGGCTCGATCGCACGCGCGCAGGACGCAACAGGCGAAAACCAGCCGCCCAACATGATGGGCTATGGCAGCTCCAAGACGGCGCTCAACGCCATCACGGTGGCGTTCGCCAGGGAGCTCGCGCCGCGCGGCATCAAGGTGAATGCGGCTGCTCCCGGCTACACCGCGACCGATCTCAACGGGCACAGGGGCGGTCGCACGGTGCGGCAGGCAGCCGAGATCATCGTGCGCCTGGCGACGCTGGATGCCGATGGTCCGACTGCCGGCTATTTCGACGAGAATGGCCCGCTGCGCTGGTGAACGCGAAAGCGCTTATCCGGCGAGCTTGCTCGCGGCGCGTGCGAGAGCTTCGATCTCGTCCCACCTGCCGGCCTTGACCATGTCGTCGGGGGCGACCCAGGAGCCGCCGACGCAGATGACATTGGGCAGGCTGAGATAGTCGGCCGCGTTCTTGCCGGTGATGCCGCCGGTCGGGCAGAATTTCACATCGGCGAGCGGCGAGGCGAATGCCTTCAGCGAGGCGATGCCGCCGGACTGCTCGGCCGGGAAGAACTTCAGGAAGCGCAGCCCGGCTTCGCGCGCGGCCATGATCTCGCCGGGGGTGATGGCGCCGGGCAGCAGCGGAACCTCGCTGTCGGCGGCGCCGGCCAGAAGCTCGCGGGTTATGCCCGGGCTGACGATGAATTGCGAGCCGGCGGCGGCCGCCTCGTCAAACTGGCGCGCATCCAGAATGGTGCCGGCACCGACGATGGCTTCCTCGACCTCGCCGGCCACGCGGCGGATCGCTTCCAGCGCATCCGCGGTCCTGAGCGTGATCTCGATCGCCGGCAGGCCGCCGCGCGCCAAAGCGCGGGCCAACGGCACCGCATTGGCAACATCAGTGATCTTCAGCACCGGGATGACCGGCTGACCGTTGAGCAACGACAGGAGTTTTTCGGTCTTGCTGGGCATCTTCTTCTCCATATCGTTGTCAATTCAACCGATTAGCAGACGGATATTTTCCTGTCCACGCAACCGGGCGTGTCGTGATGTCACGCACGCCGGGTAGCTTACGGGCTCTTCCGGAACAGGGCCTGACAGGCCGTCAAACCCGTTTCACCTTGAAACGGCTTTTACGAGCGTCTAGTTGCTCTGGCAATGACACCGTCCGCGCCATCCCAGCCTGTCCGCGTCGCCGCGCTCTACAAATTTGCCCGGCTCGACGCCTTCCAGGCGCTGCGAGCGCCACTGGCTGCCTTCTGCTGTGGGCGCGGCATCCGGGGTACGCTGCTTCTGGCGCATGAAGGCATCAACGGCACGGTCGCCGGTAGCGATGCGGCGATTGCCGAACTGATCGACCATCTCGAAGCCATCGACGGGCTGTCCGGCCTCGAGGTGAAATACAGCAGCGCCGCGCAAACGCCCTTCCACCGCATGAAGGTGCGGCTGAAGCGCGAGATCGTCACCATGGGTGTCGAAGACATCGACCCGGCGAAGAGTGCCGGCACCTATGTCGCGCCGGCCGACTGGAACGCGCTGATTTCCCAACCCGACACGATCGTCATCGACACGCGCAACGCCTACGAAGTGTCGATCGGCACCTTCAAGGGCGCCATCGATCCGGCGACCGCGAGCTTTCGCGAATTCCCGGCCTGGGTGGAAGAGCACCGCGCGGAACTGGAAGGCCGCAAGGTCGCCATGTTCTGCACTGGCGGCATACGCTGCGAGAAGGCGACGGCCTATGTCAGGTCGCTTGGTCTCGAGGAGGTGTTCCATCTCAAGGGCGGCATCCTGAAATACCTCGAAGAGGTGCCGGCCGAAGACAGCCTGTGGCAAGGCGAATGCTTCGTCTTCGACGAACGGGTTTCGGTGTCGCACGGCCTCGCCGAGGGCGACGCCGAGCTGTGCCGCGCCTGCCGGCATCCACTGACCTTGGACGAGCTGACATCGCCGAAATTTGCCGCCGGCGTCTCCTGCCCGCATTGTTTCGACGCTCGGTCGGACGACGACCGCCAGCGCTATGCCGAGCGCCAGCGGCAGGTCGAGCTGGCGCAGGCGCGGGGCAGGGGACCGCATATCGGGTCCTGATCAAGGCGCCTGGGCCGGGGCAAAGCGGCCGCCCGTCATTGCAATGTCAGGTTTCGGGACCTACGTCTTCGGCGTTCGAAACCTGCCCGTTCGGCCGGGCAATCCTGGAGGCATTGATGTTCGATCCCAAGAAGCTTCTCGACGATCTGCTCGGCTCGCAAATTCCCGGCACCGGCGGCACGGTCCGCGACAAGGCCGGACAGGCGGTGCAGATGGCCAAGGACAATCCTCTTGCGGCGGGCGCGCTGGCCGCGGTGCTGCTTGGAACCGGCGCCGGGCGCCAGGTCACCGGTGCCGCCGTCAAGCTCGGCGGGTTGGCAGCGATCGGTGGCCTCGCCTACAAGGCCTACCAGAACTACAAGGCCGGCAATGCACCCGAGCAGGCGCCGGCGGCCGGCGAACCGGAATTGCTGCCGCCGCCGAAGGACACTGCGTTCCACCCGTCGCAAGCGCCGCAGGGCGAGGACGAATTCACGCTGACCCTGGTGCGGGCGATGATCTCGGCGGCCAAGGCCGACGGCCATGTCGACGATGAGGAGCGCAAGAAGATCGCCGGCAAGCTGAGCCTCGCGGGGATCGGTTCCGATGCGGAAAAATTCCTGATGGCGGAGCTGGAGAACCCGCTCGACCTCGACACGCTGGTGGCCGGCGCCAAGACCGACGCGCAGAAGCTTGAGCTCTACACCGCGTCGCGCCTTACAATCGATCCCGACACACGCGCCGAGCGCGGCTATCTCGATCTGCTCGCGGGCCGGCTCGGCCTGCCGGATGCGCTGATCGACCATGTCGAGGCAACGGTTTCGGCGGTCAAAGTGCCGGCTGCCAAGGCCGGGACCTCACCCAATCCACGCTGGTAGGCCAAAACGGAACAGGCGGGCCTTCGTGGCGTTAACCTCTCGTTAACCCAGGAAGCGCATGATTCTAGACAGTCGGATCGGCTTTCCTCCTCCCAAGTCCGGTCCAGATCAGGGCGGTCGCCAATGACCGCCCTTTTTGTCGGCCCTCCGTGCTTCTCCCAAAAACGAATTGCGCTTTTCGGTACCCGGCCAGGCTCCGAACCCTTGATAGGAATTTTTTCCTTGACGGGGTGACGGCAACTATGGTAGATATTTGGTTATGGTGCTGAGTTGCGCCAGGGACTCGCCGCAGGCGGGTTTTCCGTTCAATGCTCCCTCGACAGCGCGCGGTCGAAGGCCGGACGAAACCTGTCAGCTTGGATTCGTTGCCCTGGACACCAGCGTCCCGCTTGCCATCGCCGCCGTCATTTGCGATGCCTTTTGCCCCTGGACCACCTGAAAATCAGTCGAGCCAAATGCGGCGCAGCCGGAGGATATCTGCCATGACCGAAAAAACCGCCATCGTCACCGGCGCCGGCACGGGCATCGGCAAGAGCGTCGCCACCGCGCTGCTCAAAGCCGGCTGGAACACCGTGTTCTGCGGACGCCGGAAGGCGCTGCTGGACGAGGCGATCGCCGCGGCCGAGCAGACGGATGCCAAGGCACTGGCTGTCGCCTGCGACATCAGCAAGCCCGGCGAGGTCGATGATTTGTTCGAGACGGTGGCGGAGGCGTTCGGCCGCGTCGACCTGCTCTTCAACAATGCCGGCATGGGCTACAAGTCGGCGCCGATCGACGAGATCCCGGTCGAGGTGTGGAACGATATTGTGGGCGTAAACCTCACCGGTTCGTTCCTGTGCGCCCGCGCGGCCTTCCGCGCCATGCGCAAGCAGAAACCGATGGGCGGCCGCATCATCAACAACGGCTCCATCTCGGCCTACGCGCCGCGCCCGGGATCGGTGCCCTATACCGCGACCAAGCATGCCATCACTGGGCTGACCAAGACGCTGGCGCTCGACGGCCGCCCCTACGACATTGCCTGCGGCCAGATCGACATCGGCAATGCGCTGACCGACATGGCGCAACCGATGACGGTCGGCGTGCCACAGGCCAACGGCTCCATTGCCGCCGAAGCGGTGATGGACGTCCAGCACGTGGCCGACGCCGTCGTCCACATGGCCAGCCTGCCGCTCGAGGCCAATGTGCTGTTCATGACCGTGATGGCGACCAAGATGCCGTTCGTGGGCAGAGGCTGACGAAGCCTTTATTTTTGCGCAATTCCCAAGGGAAAGCGCTACGCGCTTTTCCCGGGAAAACCTCTACGCACTTTTTCTGGAGTTGCCTTAGGCCCCCGCCAGCGCCACGCCCGGCAGATAGAGCGCGATCGGGCGGATCTCGTAGACGGCGGTCGGGTTGACGCGGCGCAGATCGCGCGCGATGGCGATCGCGTCATCGCGCTTGGCGCAATCGACGACATAGAGGCCGAGAAGCTGTTCCTTGGTCTCGGCGAAGGGGCCGTCGATGACGATCCCGTCGCCGGGTCCGCGCAAGGTGCAGGCCGACTGGGTCGCTCCAAGCCGCGCCGAGGGGCCGAGGCTGCCGTTCGCATAGAGCCCGTCGTGGATCTTGAGCAGGTCGGTCATCAGTGCCGCATCTTCCTGCGGCGTCAGTGCCTTGATCGCGTCTTCCACGTGATAGGCAAGAATTGCATAAAACATCGAGGCACCCCATTTCCTGATCCAACGATCGTAGCGGCTCCCCGCACGCAGGCACAGTCTTTGGCCTTGCGCCTCCCGACGCATCATGACATTGCCATGCCGCCAGCGGCAATCGATGCGGACTCGCGGCGAACGCCGGAGGCCTCACTTGGCCAGGAACGCTCCGATCCTGTCCAGCGCGCGCAAAATGTTCTCCTCGGAATTGGCGTAGGAGAGCCTGACATAGCCCTCGCCGAGAATGCCGAAATCGGGGCCGCCGATCAGTGCCACGCCGGCGTCGTCGAGCAGGGCGGAGGCCAGTTGCTTCGCCTTCCAGCCGGTCTTCGACACGTTGGGGAAGGCATAGAAGGCGCCCTTGGGCGTGATGCAGGATATGTTTGGCAGGGCGTTCAGTCCCTCGACCACGATCTTCCTGCGGCGATCGAAGGCGCGCATCATCTTTTCGACGTCGTCCTGCGGGCCGTCTATGGCGGCGATGCCGGCGAATTGGCTGGGCGCGTTAACGCAGGACCAGCAATTGACCGCCAGCTTGCGCACCTTGTCGTAGAGATGGGCGCCCTTGTCGCCGTTCGGCCAGATCGACCAGCCCATGCGCCAGCCGGTCATCGCCCAGGTCTTCGACCAGCCGTCGAGCACGATCAGCCGGTCGCGGATTTCGGGAAACTCGAGCAGCGAGCAGTGTTTTTCGCCATCATAGGTCATCACGTCATAGATTTCGTCGGAGAGGATGGCCACTTGCGGATGTGCCTCCAGTCCCTTGACCAGCTTCTCGATCTCGGCCCGCGGCGTGACGCCGCCGGTCGGGTTGGCCGGCGAATTGAGGATCAGGAGCCGCGTCTTCGAGGTGATCAGCGCCAGCGTCTCATCGGCCGAGAAGGCAAAGCCGTTCTCCTCGCGCATCGGCACGGGGATGGGTGCCGCACCGGTGAACTCGATCATCGAGCGGTAGATGGGAAAACCGGGATCGGGATAGAGGATCTCGGCGCCGGGCTCGCCGAACATCAGGATGGCGGCGAACATGGTCGGCTTGCCGCCGGGCAGGATCATCACCGCCTCGGGCGATACCTCGACCCCGGTCGTGGTCAGCGTGCGGCGCACCACCGCCTCGCGCGTCGCCAACAGGCCGTTCGCCGGCGTGTAGCCGTGGTGGCCGTCGCGCAGCGCCTTGATCGCCGCCTCGACAATGTGCTGCGGCGTCTTGAAGTCGGGCTGGCCGATGCCGAGATTGACGATGTCGCGGCCTTGTTGGGCGAGTGCCGTGGCCCTCGCGAGCACGGCGAAGGCGTTTTCCTCGCCGAGACGATCGAAGGCCGAAATCGTGTGGAGCATTTTTCCCGTCCGTGTGGTTCTTGCTATGCGGTTGCGTTTTTGTGAGCTTCGGCCCGCAAAAGTCAAACGGATTGGAGCTTTCGGTGTCGGAAAATCTCAAGGACTGGCAACCGCGTCCGCGCCCGGAGCGCAAGGTGCTGGAGGGCCGCTATGTCAGGCTTGAGCCGCTGAGCGCCGCGAAGCATGGCGATGGCCTCTATGAAGCGTCTTCCGTGGCCGACGTCGATGGCCGCTTCGCCTGGCTGCCCGACTATCCGCCGGAAACCCGCGCCGCCTTCCAGCCTTGGCTGGACAAGGTGGAGGCGAGCGAGGATCCGCTGTTCTTCGCCGTCATCGACAAACCGAGCGGCAAGGTCGCCGGGCGCCAGACGTTGATGCGCATCGATCCGGCCTATGGCGTCATCGAGATCGGCAACATCTATTGGGGGCCGCTCATCGCGCGCAAGCCGGCGGCGACGGAAGCGCAGTTCCTGTTCATGAAATACATTTTCGACGAGCTCGGCTATCGCCGCTACGAATGGAAATGCAACAACCGCAACGAGCCGTCGAAGCGCGCCGCGGAACGGTTCGGCTTCAAGTTCGAGGGCGTTTTCCGCCAGCACCTGATCGTCAAGGGTGAAAACCGCGACACCGCATGGTATTCGATCATCGACAAGGAATGGCCGGCCTTGCGCAAAGCCTACGAGGCGTGGCTCGATCCGGCCAATTTCGACGGTGCCGGCCAGCAGAAACGACGGCTCGAGGATTTTCGCGCGGAATTCGGCGCTTGAGCTGAATCCGGGCATGGGAGTTTGCCATTGGCGCACAGTCACGACGACAGCCGGCACGACGACAGCCGGCACGACCACAGCGGGCACGGCCACAGCGGGCATAGTCATGGCTCGACCGACAAGAAGCGCGTTTTGATCGCGGCCTGCCTGACGGCAGGCTTCATGGTGGCCGAGGCGCTTGGCGGCCTCTTCACCGGCTCTCTGGCGCTGCTGGCCGATGCCGGCCACATGCTTGCCGACGCCATTGCGCTCGGCCTGGCCTGGTATGCGTTTCATCTTGCGGACCGGCCGGCGACCGTCCGCCTGACCTATGGCTTCGGCCGGGTCAAGACGCTGGTGGCCTACACCAACGGCATCGCCATCTTCGTCATCGCGCTGTGGATCGTCTACGAGGCGTGGGAGCGCCTGCAGACGCCGGCGCCGGTGCTGGGCGGGCCGATGCTGGTGGTGGCGATCCTCGGCCTGCTGGTCAACATCGGCTCCTTCCTGGTGCTGCATGGCGGCGACCGTGAGAGCCTCAACATGCGCGGCGCCATCCTGCATGTGCTCGGCGACCTGCTCGGCTCGGCCGCGGCAATCGTGGCGGCGATCGTCATTCTGGCCACCGGCTGGACCCCGATCGATCCGATCCTGTCGGTGCTGGTCTCGCTGCTGATCCTGTCCACGGCATGGTCGCTGATGCGCGCGGCCGCCCACGTCCTGCTCGAAGGGGTGCCGCCGAGCCTCGACCGGGACCTGATCGCCAGCGACATCGCGACGACGGTCCAGGGGGTGCGCGAGGTGCACCACATGCATATCTGGTCGATCGACGGCACCAGCAGCATGGCGACGCTGCATGCATGCCTCAACGAGGGCGTGGACGCGCACAAGGCGGTCAGCGCGATCAAGAAGCGGCTTGCGTCGGAGCATGGCATCAGCCATGCCACGGTGGAACCTGAATTCGGCCAGTGCGCCGACGACGGCGACGAGCACGACCATGGTCATGACCATGATCACCACCAGGGGCATGACGCGGCTTTGCATCATGGCCATCATCACTGACGCAGGGAATCCAAGCGCCTTGAATCCGAGCTCGACGACCCCTGGCCACGCAGGGACAGCATAATGGATCGCGATAGCAAGAACGCCGCCATCGCCGCGCTGTCGATCATGCTGCTGTTCGGCATTGCCGTTTATTTCCTGCCAAACATCATGCTGGCCCTCGGCGATCTGTCGACCGTGCTGGCCGGCATCTTCGGCACCGCGTTCGTGCTGGCGTTTTTCTTGGTGTTCTGGCTGCGCGCGCGCAGCCAACGCAAAAATCAGGGCAAATAAGGGAAGTTCGACATGCGCATTCTGATCACGGGCGCCGCCGGCATGGTCGGCCGCAAGCTCATTGCACGGCTGGCGAAGGACGGCAGGCTGCGCGGCCAGAAGATCACCGCGCTCGACCTGCACGACATCGTACCGCCACAGGCGCCGGCCATCGATGGCGTCAGCATCCACAGCCATACCGGCGATCTCGCCGAGGCGGGCGCCGCCGAGAGGCTGGTCGCGTCGCGGCCCGACGTCGTGTTCCATCTCGCCGGCATCGTGTCGGGCGAGGCGGAAGCCAATTTCGATCTCGGCTACCGCGTCAATCTCGACGGCACGCGCGCCTTGTTCGATGCCATCCGCCTGGCGGGGTTTGCGCCGCGCGTCGTGTTCACCTCGTCGATCGCGGTGTTCGGCGCGCCGTTCCCGGACGTCATTCCCGATGAATTCCACACGACGCCGCTGACCTCCTACGGCACGCAGAAGCAGATGAGCGAGGCGCTGCTGGCCGACTATTCCAGGCGCGGCTTCTTCGACGGCATCGGCATCCGGCTGCCGACCATCTGCGTGCGGCCGGGCAAGCCGAACAAGGCGGCCTCCGGCTTCTTCTCCGGCATCATCCGCGAGCCGCTGAACGGTCAGGAGGCGATCCTGCCGGTGCCGCGCACCGTCGTCCATACCCACGCCAGCCCGCGATCGGCGGTGAATTTCCTGATCCATGCGGCCGGGATCGACGGCGCCGCCGTCGGGCCGCGCCGCAACCTGACGATGCCAGGCGTCGCCGTCACCGTCGGCGAGCAGATCGAGGCGCTGGAACGCATCGCCGGGCCGAAGGCGGTGAGCCTGATCCGCGAGGAGCCGGACGAGACGATCTGGGCGATCGTCAAGGGCTGGCCGACGCGGTTCGAGGCGCGGCGGTCAAGGGAACTCGGCTTCAGTGCCGAGAAGAGCTTTGACGAGATTATCCGCGCTCATATCGAGGATGAACTCGGCGGCAAGGTGTATTGATATTCAGGTGATGCCGGCCTGCGAACGGCTGATACCTGCGCTTCCGGTGCTCACGTACTTTAAGTACGCTCCGCTCCGGTTCTCGATATCAACCGTTCTCGGCACGGCCTGACCTGAATCTCAACACACCTTGGGGCGCTACTTCCGGGTCAAACGCCACCCGTCAGGCTCGCCGACAGCAGCAGCAGTCCGAACAGGAACACGAAGGCGGCGCCGCCGATCTCGACGATCGAATGGATGCGGTTGCCCATGCGGCCGTCGCCGGCGAAATACACCGCCCAGTTCTTTGCGGTCACCGCGATCGTGGCCAGCGCCGAGACGGTTATGGCGGTGCCGATCGACATCGCCAGCACCGACAGCAGGCCGCCGAGCCACAGGCCATTGAGCAGGGCGAAGCTGAGCACGATCAGCGCGCCGGAGCAGGGGCGGATACCGACCGCGGCCACCGCCGTCCAGGCGGTGCGCCAGTCGAAGCGGTCGCCGGACAGCAGCGCCGGATCTGGCGCATGCGAGTGGCCGCAGGTCTCGCAGACCTCGCCCGCCGCGTGCGCGTGATCGTGCGCGCCATGATCGTGGTGATGGTCATGCGCGCCGTGGTCATGGTGATCGTGCGAATGGTCATCCCCATGGTCGTGATGTTCATGCCCATGCAGCGCGTTCGCCGAATGGCTGTGAGCGGCATGCGAATGGCCCGTGTGACCTGTATGACCGGCATGCGAATGGCCCGCATGGGAATGCCCCGCGTGAGCCGCCGACAGGCTGTAGGCGGGACCTCTGCCGAACAGGCGCAGGACGGAGGGGCCGAGCTTGCGCCACAGCAGCCAGGCGCCGAACAGGGTGACGAAGACGAAGCTCATGATCTCCATGAACCAGGCCGCGTCGGTCATCGAGACGGCGGTGCCGCGCAGGACGAAATAGGCGACTGCCATGACCGCGACCGCGGTCAGGCCCTGCAGCAGGGCCGAGACGAACGACAACAGGATGCCACGCCGCAGCGCCACTTCGTTGGC
Organism: Mesorhizobium sp. B2-6-4; assembly: GCF_006441495.1. NCBI lineage: Bacteria > Pseudomonadati > Pseudomonadota > Alphaproteobacteria > Hyphomicrobiales > Phyllobacteriaceae > Mesorhizobium > Mesorhizobium sp. B2-6-4. The sequence continues at coordinate 132,361 of NZ_VFUE01000008.1, read as the reverse complement.
GACCATGTAGGACGAGATCACCGCCTTGCCGTGGCCGGGGCCGGCGGCGTGGAAAATGCCGTAGGCGAAGGACAGGCCGATGAGCACCCAGAGCTTGCTGTTGTCCTGGCGCATCGCCTTCATCGCCGTGGCGAGCGCGCGATAGAATTCCTGCTGCCGCAGATTGATCCACATCAGGATGTGGGCGAACGGGCCGGTGGTCGGCGCCATGCCATCGTTGACGCCGATGCCGAGCGAGCTCTGGGCATGAGCCGAGCCGGCGAAATGCACCATCGCGAAGCTGATGGCCAACAGGCCGAATGCCAAACGCAGGGATGGTCTCATCACCGGGTTCATCCTTCTGGCTGACAGGTCAGTTCGAGCTTGGTGGCAAAGATCTTGCTCATGTCGGTGCCTGTCGGGTCGTTGAAGAAGGCGTCCGTCAGGGTCTTCTGGTTTTCCTTGATGGCCTCATCCGGGTCGGGGCGGACCACCTTGTCGGTGCAGTTCGGGGGCAGGCCCTCGACCGTGATGTTGGCGTCCTCGGTGAAATCGATCGCCGTGTAGAAGGTCGGATCGTAGACGCCGATATCGATCTTGCCGGCGAGCTTGATCGGCGCCTTCGGTTCGGACTCGAACAGGATGATCAGCTGGTCGTTGTCGAAATTGGCCATCAGATGCGGCGGCGGCGTCATCGGCACGTCCTTGCCGTCCTGGGTGACGAGCTGGAAGTAGTTGAAGTCGGCCAGCGAGGCGTGGACCGTGTCGGCGACCTCCTTCAACTCCTTGTCGTCAAGCTTCAGGTCGGAATTCTTGTCGAACTCCATCATGACAGTACTGGAAAACAGATCGTCGAAGCGCCAGAGATGGCGCAGCGCTTTCACGCTTTGGTGATCCGGGGAGAGGATCACGTCGAGGCGGGCCTCGGCGAAAACGTGCGGATGCACCTCTGCCGGTCCAACGGCGGCCAATGTCGCCGCCAGGGCCGAAGCCAGCATGATTGCGTGCCGTCTCAGATGCATTCGCGGTCGCGATTCCCTTGGCTTCGGAGAGAAGTCGACAGTTACCAGAAAGGGGGCGAAAATGGGACCGCGCCGCAATTGAAGGCGGTCATGCGGTTTCGCGCGTCCTGAACCACTGGACCAGGAAATCGACGAAGACACGCACCTTGGCGGGCAAATAGCGCCGGTGCGGATAGACGGCGAAAATGCCGGCGCCCGACAGGGTGCGGTCATCCAGCACCGTCACCAGCCGGCCGCTCGCAATATCCGGCGCGGCGATGAAATCCGGCAGGATGGCAAATCCCAACCCCGACAGGGCAGCAGCCCGCGCCGCCATCGGGCTGTTGACTTCGATCGGGCCGGAGACCGAGACGCTCACCGTATCCTCGCCGTCTCCCTTGAATTGCCAGTTGTTCAAGCCGCGGCCATTGGTGTCGACGATGCAGGGCATGCGGCCGAGATCCTGCGCCCGTACCGGCATGCCATGTTTTGCGATGAGTTCGGGAGATGCGCACAGCCGCGTCGAGAACGGCGCCAGACGCCTGGCGATCAGCGACGAGTTCTCCAGGCGCGAGATGCGCACCGCGAGATCGAAGCCTTCCTCGACGAGGTCGACAAAGCGGTCGTCCAGCTGGATGTCGAGCACGATGTCGGGATATTGCTTGGCGAAGTCGATCAGCGACTGGCCGATCGGCGCGTCGGCGAAGGTGCGCGGCGCAGACAGCTTGATCCTGCCGCGCACATCGCCGGAGGATTCGCGCACGGCGTCGGCAAGACTGTCGACCTCGCGCACGATCTCGGAGGCGCGGCGATAATAGGTGTGGCCGGCCTCGGTCATCGAGAACTGGCGGGTGGTGCGGTTGAGCAGCAGCGCGCCGAGCTCGTCCTCCAGCTCGCGCACATATTTCGACAGCAGCGCCTTGGAGCGGCCGATCTTGCGCGCCGCCGCCGAAAAGCCCTCGGCCTCGACCACGTCGATGAAGGCGCGCATACGAGTCAGTGTGTCCATGAATCAGGCCTTTCGTGCGGCATCGAGATTTCGGCCGAGCCGTATCAGGGCAATGTCGCCGCCGGAAGGGCCAGCGACAGGCCCGACCACCGATAGCTTGCGAGGGTGCCGAAGGGCGTCGAGAGGGGCGTGCGTGCCTGTCATCGTTCGATATCCGGATACGGTGAAACCAACATTGTTCGATGCCGGAATTTTTACAACCTGCGATACGATTTTTATTGATTGTGAATCTCTCTGCCCCTATATCGCGCTTGCCCAAAGTCGCACGTGCCTGTGGGTGTCCGCCGACCCTCTGAATGGTGAGGGAAATCGGTAAGGTAACTGGAGCCAACCCCTCCAGTCGGTTTAGCGGCCAACCGCCAGACCGAGGACACCTTGAAGCAACGACGGTGCGGGCCTTTCTGGTTCTCTGCCGGTTGTCCAAAGACCGGGGTTACTGAAGAGGCACACCATCATTGCCGGCAGTGCGGAACGGGGTTCTCCCAGTCCAAGCCAAGGCAGACAAAGCGAACCGAAGCCGGGCAAGGCCAAGGTTCATCGCCGCGAGACGGCGTTTCATGGTTCCGGGGTCTCCACCGGCTGGTTCCATGGAATTCCGTCCCGCCTTTGTCCACCGCGTGTTCGCGAGGCCGACAGCCCGCGTCCGCACCCTTGTGCGCGCCGAAAGGCGTGATGGAGAAACCCGATGGCCACGCAGCGCATCCTCGACTTCCTCGCCACCCGACGTCCGACCGGTCCTTGCCTCGTCGTCGACCTCGATGTCGTGCGCGACAATTTCCGCGCCTTCGAGAAGGCGCTGCCCGATTCCAGGATCTACTATGCGGTGAAAGCAAACCCGGCGCCGGAAATCCTGCGCCTCCTTGCTGCGATGGGCTCGTCCTTCGACACCGCTTCCGTTGCCGAAGTCGAGATGGCGATGGACGCCGGTGCGCCGGCGGACCGCATCTCCTTCGGCAACACAATCAAGAAGGAGCGCGACATCGCGCGCGCCTACCAGCTCGGTATCAAGCTGTTCGCCGTCGATTGCGTCGAGGAGGTCGAGAAGATCGCCCGCGCCGCTCCAGGCGCCCGCGTGTTCTGCCGCGTGCTGACCGATGGCGAGGGCGCCGAATGGCCGCTGTCGCGCAAGTTCGGCTGCGTGCCTGCGATGGCCGTCGACGTGCTGCGCCATGCCAAGGCGCTCGGGCTCGACGCCTATGGCGTGTCGTTCCATGTCGGCTCGCAGCAGACCGACCTGACGGCCTGGGATCGCGCGCTGGCCGACGCCAAGACCGTGTTTTCGACGCTCGCCGAGGAAGGCATCGTCTTGAAGATGGTCAATATGGGCGGCGGCTTCCCGACGCGCTACCTGCGCGACGTGCCGGCGGCCCAGGCTTACGGCCAGGCCATCTTCTCGGCGCTGCGCAAGCATTTCGGCAACGCCATTCCCGAGACCATCATCGAGCCGGGCCGCGGCATGGTCGGCAATGCCGGCGTCATCAAGTCGGAAGTCGTGCTGATCTCGAAGAAGGCGGACAACGACAATGTGCGCTGGGTGTTCCTCGATATCGGCAAATTCGGCGGCCTGGCCGAGACGATGGACGAGGCGATCCGCTATCCCCTAGTGACCGCGCATGACGGCACGGAAACCGCGCCTTGCGTGCTCGCCGGCCCGACCTGCGATTCGGCGGACGTGATGTATGAGAAGACGCCCTATCCGCTGCCTCTGTCGCTGACCATCGGCGACGAGGTGCTGATCGAAGGCACCGGGGCCTACACGACCACCTATTCGGCGGTCGCCTTCAACGGCTTCGAGCCTCTCCGATCCTACGTGATCTGACGGTTCGAAAGAACCGTCGGATCATCCCAGGTGGGCGTTTGTCGCCCATCCGGGCTCGCCTGTGGAACAGTCTCCGCTCGTGAATGGATCGCGGAAATGGACATTGCAAATTTCGTTGTCGAAGGCGCTGCGCGCGACATCTCCCCCTCAGAGGTGGAGATGGTCACGAAGTGGCCGGAGGGGTTTGTCTCAGCCGCCTCGACGTCTCTTGGACCGCATGGGGCTAGCGCTTCACGCGCGGCGAACCCCTCTGTCGCCTTCGGCGACATCTCCCCCTCGAGGGGGGAGAGTGCCCGTGCTTTCGCCATCGTTGCCGAAACGCCTGATGACATCGCGGCGCGCGAGGCGTTGCTCGATGCCGCCATGGGGCCGAAGCGCAAGACGAAGTCGTCGGAGAAGCTGCGGCGGGGCCGGCGGCCCTCGGAAGGCCTGGCTTTCGTCGCGCGCGACGCATCGGGCGCCGTGATGGGCACGGTGCGGCTCTGGGACGTCACGCTGGGCGAGGGCGGTCCGGCAGCACTGTTGCTTGGGCCCCTGGCGGTCGCTCCTTCGCTCAAGAGTGCCGGCATCGGCTCGGCGCTGATGCGCCATGCGGTCGCCGAAGCCGCGCGTCTCGGCCACGCGGCGATCCTGCTGGTCGGCGACGCGCCCTATTACGGCCGCTTCGGCTTCTCGGCCGCAAAAACCGGTTCGCTGGCCATGCCGGGCCCGTATGAGCGGCATCGGCTGCTCGCGGTGGAACTGGTGGAGGGCGCGCTCGACGGCGTCCATGGCACGCTGAAGGCCGCGGGGCGCAAGCTGAAGGCGCCGACGCTGGCGGCCTGAGGCGCTGAGCCCCAAACGAACGAAAAACGCCGCCCGAAACGGCGGCGTTTTCGTCCCGAGAACAGTCTCGGCGGTATTCTGTCTCAGCCGATCAACTGGCTGAGCGCCATGGCGACAGACATGTCGCCTTCGACCTTTATCTTGCCGGTCATGAACGCCATGGTCGGCTTGAGATCGCCCGATATCAGCGAGTCCAGATCGTCGAGCGAGAGCTTGATGGTGCAGTCGGCGGGGCCATCGGTGGTCGAGACATCGGCGCCGTCGATGACGATGACGCCGTCGCCGCCGGTGTCGAATTTCACGGAACGATCGAACCCGCTGCTGGCCACGCGCGACCTGATCTTGTCGGCAATCTCCTGAACGCTCACGCTGTTCTCCTGTCTGGTTGCATCTGCCTGTTCGGTTGCATCTGTCGCGCCCCGGCATGATCCGCCCGAGGGCCATGCATCTTCGCGGCCACGGTCGCTGCCGCATATAGCTTTGGATTGACGTTTACGTCAATGCGAATTGCATGGCCTGGTTCTATCGCCGCACCGGGCGAGGGACCGGATCACCGTGCCTGGCCAGTGGCATGCCGGGGGCTCAATGCGACTTGAAGGCCTTGGTCATCTCGGACGCAGTGGCGCCGGCTTCCTGCCGGCGGCGCAACCAGTTGTCTCGTATCTCATCCTTGCTCAGGAAATTGACCTGATCGACCAGAACCTCATGCACCAGTGTGGCGCCGACGCGTGTGTTGACGGTATCGCGGATCGCGGCGCGGAAGGCGTCGAGGTCGATCGTCTCCTTCTTGGTGAAGTCGATCTGCGGATTGGAATAGAGGTAGGAATAGACCTGGTCGGTGATCAGCGCCTCGGCCGGGATCGACAGTTTCTTGATCTGCTCGGGTTCGACCGTGTAGACCAACTTGGTCAGGAAATAACCGTCGATCCTGGCGTTGCGGATCAGCGGCACCGAGATGACCTCGGTCTTGACGTAGTCCAGTCCGCCCAGCATCGGCTTCGGCTTTTCGCCGACGCCGCGTTCGCCGGCGGCCTGGAACGAATAGAACACCGCGCCGAGCGTGGCGACGCAGATCCAGACCGCGATGGCGATGACCTTGACCATTCAGGCACCCGAGCCGGCGACCACCGCGCGCTAACCGCGCGCCCGGCCGAATTCGCCGGCGGAATAAGTGCCGTCGGTTTCGGCGCGCTGGATGGCGGTGCGCAACAGGCCTGCGACCTCGTTGACGGCGCTCAGATGCGCCAGGATCGCCGCCTCGTTCTTCGCAAGCTTCTGGCGAAGCCGGACAAGGCCTTCGCGGTGCTGTTCGAGGAACTCGGCTTCGCTGCCGCCGCGCATGGCACGGGTCAGTTCATAGAGATAGCGGCTCTTGCGCGCGTTCGATGCCTTGAGGTCGTAGCCGGTGTCGCTGCGCAGCCCGGCCGTCTCTTGCTCGACGACTTCCTCGATGCGGCCGATGATGGCGGCAAGGTTTCCGGGCCGCGCGAGTGCGACCGGGGCTTCCGATGTGGCCGTGCGCGCCGGCAGGTTGGCGGTGAATTCCGAAAAGTCGGCCATGGCGTTTCCCAGTCTAGATCTTGATGTCTGTCTTTGTGGTCGTTTCATCGCCGGTCATGGACCTGGCGGCCTTGCGCTGCAGTTCCTGGACGAGCGAGGTGGACAGACGGCTCTGCCGGTCGATCTCGGTCTTTTCAGGCCCGCCGGAGACCGGGCCGATCGGCACCTTGCGCTTGCCTTCGAGATAATGGTCGGCGAGCAGCGATTTGGCGATGCCGATGCCGCCGCGCTCGGCCATGACGTCGGCGACGCGCTCGGCGAGCTGCGATTTCCACATGTCGCCGGCCAGGCCCTTGCCGTACACGCCCTCGGTGTCCTTGGGCATCATGTTCTGGATGAAGGTCTGGAGCACCATGGCTTCGAATTTCTTGAACTTCCTGGATGGATCGGCCGCCACGGCCTGGTCGGCGGTGGCGCGCGACAGCATCGTCCCGGCCGAAGCGGCATCGACCGAAAAGCTGCCGGCAACGCCGCCCGCATGCCTGGTCAGCGCGGCGCGCGCGGCCGCGAGATCCGCCGGCTCGGCTGCTCGGGCAACATCCATCACGATGTCGCTGGGGGGAGAGATCGCCAAGAAGTCCGCCTTTTATTGGTTTCCTTGGCCAGACCATGCCTCAACAAGCTTGTGGCAGGCTTGCGGGGGGGGGAGCAGGATCAGGGTTCTCTGCATCCAAGCCGCGTAGCCAGATTTCAACAACGCATGTCGCGTAAAAAGTGGCTTCCGGTTTTGCGAGAACGACCTGCAGAAAGCGTTTCGCCCGAATCCGTTCGAACGTGACGCGCTTCAGGACGGGGGAAGACCGGCCCTCGACAGCATTTCAAGGAACCGGGAATGGTGATGATCCTTCACATAGCGCGGCACAAAGCCAGGGCAGACATTGCTCAGATTGAGATGCGGAAGTTGTGACAGGCAATGATGGATGGCCCGCGACGCTTCATCGCGATTGCCGGTTGCGGCCGCGGCCGCGGCCCAATAAAGCGCGCCACGAACGAAGCCCGGCTTTGTCCTGACCACCTTGCGCGCGACCTCGAGCGCCCGTTGATCGTCTCCGCCGGCAAACAACGCCATAACGAGCCCGTGGTGACGCCAGTAGTCGATGACGTCATGGGTCCCCAGCCGGATCGCCTCGTTCGCTTCGCGCACGGCTTCGCTGACCTGTCCGCGCAGCGCGAAGAGCATCGCAATGTCGCCGTGGCCGCTCGGATAATTTGGGTTGAGGCTGATCGCGTGCCGGCATTCGACGATCGCCTCGTCGATACGACCGCAACTTTCGAGAGCGAATGACAAGATGCACCGGGCAATTTCATCGTCCGGCACCGCCCGCACCGCGGCCTCGGCAAGCGCCAGCGTATACTCGATATTGCCCTGCTCGCGGGGCAGCGCGCCAAACGCGATGCCCATGGAAATCATGATCGAGAGCGTCCGCTTCGCACGGGCGTTGTCGGGCCCTGTCGAGAGCGCCTTCGTCGCAAGTTCCATCCCGACCAGCAGCGAGTCGTGGGTCATCTCAAAATATTTCATGAGCGCCTCGTTCACCAACCTGCGCACTTCAGGGGGACCAGGCGGACTCTTGTCGCGGACCTTCCAGTTGGTCAGTTGAAGTTCGAGGATCACCGCCAGAACGACGGACTGGGCGATCCTGTCCTGGAATTCGAGCGCATTCTCGGAGTGGCCGTCGAACTTCTGGGCCCAGACATGATGACCGCCGACGGCATCGACAAGCTGGATGTTCACCCTCAGCCCATTGCCGGATCTCTGGATGCTGCCGCTGAGCACATATTGTGCCCGCAGCGCTCCCGGCGCTTTACCTTCCTGGCGCGGGCCGACCTTATCTGTCGGGGGAACCGCGGAGAGCACGACATAGTCGGCCACCTCGGAAAGGGCTGTCGTGATGTCCTGGACCAGTCCCTTGGAGAAAAAATTGTCGCCTTGTTTTCCGGTCAGATTGGTGAAGTCGGCAACGCCGATGGAGGGGTGTCCGAGACGATGGCTGGCCGCAACACCACTTGCCGACGGTGCGTGTGACGCCGTGTCGGAAGTGAGCAGCAGGGACTGCCATAGTGCCCGCGTCTCAGGGCCGGCTTCGACGCCGAACTCCTTCTTCAGCATGCTTCTGCAAGCCTCGTATGTCCTGAGCGCCTTGTCGCGTTGACCACAAGCAAGGAGCAATTCCATCTTGAGCCGATAGGATTCTTCCCGCGCCGGATCCATAGCGAGGACGCGATCGGCCAGGACGAGGCCCGCTTCAGCGTCGACGAGGCGAGCCAGTTTCTCGAACGATTCAAGCGCACGACCGAGCAACCTGTCGCGTTCCGACGCGACCCAGTCGTCGAAGCCATTGCTTCCCACATGGAGACCGTCGAGGAACGGGCCGGTGTAGTTCGCCAGAGCCTTTTCGAGTTCCTGCGCGGAGCGGGCCGATAAACCCGTCTCGAACTCCTCCACATCGACCCGGAACGCCTCTGGCCTGAGGTGGATCAACTCTCCGGTGGAATGGATAAGATCGACACCCGAGAGATCGCGGCGCAGGACGCTGAGGGTTTGGCGAAGACTGTTGCGCGAATGTTCGCCATCGCTGTCGCCCCATAGCAGGTCAGCCAGTTTCTCCCGCGTTGCTGCCATGCCCGGACATCGGGCCAGATAAGCAACGATTGCCGGGCCGCGTTTCCCGACCAGTCGAAGCGGGCCAGTTGTTTCAATACGGAAGCCGCCGAAGAGTGAGATTCTATTTGCAGCGCCGCCGTCGTCACTTTGCATCTGCTGCCTCAGCCTGACGAAATTCTAACGCAAATCTAACGTTCCGCAATCGTCCGTCACCGCGCTTCAAGCGCTCCCGTGACGGCAGGTCATTTAGACTTCGCTAAATTAGGCGGCCAAGTCAACGCAATGCTTGGTTCAAGGGGGGCGCGTGTCCAGAACAAGAGCCAATTTGCTGCTGCTCCTTGCAGCCGCATTGTGGGGCTTCGGCAACGTCTCGCAAAAGACGGTGCTGGTCCATCTCGACGCCATGAGCGCGGTAAGTCTGCGTTGCCTGATCGGCGGGCTGCTGGTGCTGCCCTTTGTCTTGACCGAAAGGCGAGTGGCGATCGGGGCGGGCTATTTTCCGAGCCTGGCCAGGGTGGGCGCGCTGTTCGCCATCTCCATCACGCTTCAGCAGCTTTGCTATGTCGGAGCCTCGGTCACCAATGCAAGCTTTCTGGTGAGCACGGCAACCGTAATGACACCATTGGCCGCCTGGTTGCTCGTCGGCGAGCGTCCGACAGCGGGCCTCACGATCGCTGCCGGGCTGACCCTGGTCGGAGCCCTACTTTTGTCGGATGGGATCGGCGGCCTCGGCAGCGGCGATCTCACCGCCATCCTGTCGGCTGCCTGCTATGCGCTCTGGGCGGTCGAGCTCGGCCGGCACATGCAGGCCCATGCGCGGCCGTTCACCGCCGCCGCGGCACAATTTCTCGGCGCCGCAGTCTTCGCCCTGCCGCTCGGGGCAATGCAAGGCAACCTGTCGCTGGCCGCCGCATTCGCAGCCGGTCCGGAATTGGCGATACTCGGCGTCTTCTCCACCGCGGTAGCCTTCGGCATACAGACGGTTGCCCTCCGCTTCACGCCGGCCAGCCACGCCGCCGTGATCGTCAGTGCCGAAAGCGTCTTCGGGGTGCTGGGCGCGGCGATCTTTCTGGGCGAGCGGAGTTCGTGGCCGGGCGCCTTGGGAGCAGCGATCATTCTCGGTGCGATCCTTTCCGTGGCACGATCGAACCGAGCGCCGCAGGCACGTGAGTCCTTGCGGACCGCTTCGAACCAACGCTTCGACATTGCCCCTGCCTTCGCGACAGCGCCGGCAAGCGGGGCAGGCGAACGCCGCGTCAACAGTTCAGGTCCGGTGGAGGAATGCGATGACCACTGCCGCTGATGCGACCGTCGCCGTGTCGATCGCGGCCGGACAGGCCGCGGGGGCGCTGTGATGAACGGGTGGACAGTCCTTCTTCCGCTCACACATTTGAGATCGGCCCTTGGTGCCCGCATGAAGGGACCCGGCGGCTATTACAACAGTGGCAACGCGCTTGGCCTCGTCGTAGGTCTTGCAACCCAAATTGCGGCCGCGCCAGTCGGCCAGCATGAGGAAAGCGCCATCATCGCGGCGGTGATGGACTATTTCGCGGGCAGCCATGGCACTGTTGCGCTCACCTTGGCTACCCTCGTCTTTTTCTGCGGCGGCGAAGCCTACCACCGGGCTTGGGCAAAGCCGGATGTTCCCGATCCCACCCTCAATCGTCTGGGCGACTTCCTCTCGGGACTAGGCGCAATCGGGCTCGGCATCGCGCTCTTGCTGCTCGGCAACCCGCTGCTTGCGGCGACCTCCGGCCTGCTGCATGCGCTCGGCAAGTTCGGCAGCACCTTTCACAGCCCGGGTAGGCGGGTTCCGGTGTGGCCGACCGCCTGGCCCGATCCGTTCCGCAGTGCGGTTCTCGCCAGCAGGTTGCCGGCAGTGGTGGCGACAACCGTCGCCCTCGGCCAGGCTTTGCCGGCGGTCTGGTCGGGCGAGTCCTTCGCGGCGCTCATCATGCCGCTGACGTTACTCGGCTGTTATCTCTTGTGGACCAAGGCCGATCTGCTGCTGTTCGGCGTTGGGTCCAAGGTCCCTCGTCAAATTTCCACATGTTGAAAATGGGCGGCTTTGACAACGATCGGTTGTCGAGATGGAGAATGGCATGTTTACAGATATGTATCAGGACGCCGGTCCTTCTTCTGGAGCGGCCTCCTTTCGCGGGCGGGTGCAGTGGATAGGCGGGGCCAATCTTTTTTCGCCCACAAAGCCATCGGGAAGGGGGCTGGCAAAGCGCGCCAATTCACTCCTGAGACTGGCGGGGATACTTGCAGCTTCTGCGTTCTGGAATCTCCCGGCGCATGCAGCGAATGTCGACGTCGCCATCGTGTTCGCGGTCGACTTCTCGGCATCGATTGATCCAAAGATCGCCGATCTGCAACGCGAGGGACATGCCGCGGCACTCACTTCGCCCGAGATCATCGCCGCCATCGGCCGGAATTACGTCGGCTGCATCGGCGTGGCCTACTTTGAATGGTCGAGCCCCGGACACGCACGCACCATACTGCCGTGGACAAGCATTTGCGGACTGGAAGACGCAAGAGCGGCGGCGGCGGAGATCAGCAGGAAAGGGGATACCGGCGTCATCCGTCGAGGGCGATCCGGAACATCGGTTTCCTCGGCTATCGACATTGGCAGTCTTCTGTTGGACCAGTTTCCTGGAAATGCCGCCAAGAAGGTCATCGATATCTCCTCCAATGGTGAGAACAACGACGGACTTCCTGTTCAGCCGAGCAGGCTGAACGCCATTGCCAAGGGATATACGATCAACGCCATCGCCATTCCCGCCGAAGACGACGATCCCGGCAATCCGCTGGCATCTTATTTTGCCAAATCGGTCATTGGCGGTTCCCAGGCCTTCGTCATGACGCCAAAAGGGCCAAACGACTACAGCACGGCGCTTCGCCGCAAGCTGGTCACGGAAGTAAGCATGAACAACGAAGGGAAATTCCCGCAACCGGCGGACGGGCGCTCTTCTCAACCGTAATTCCGGACAGTGGCGCATTGCTGCACGTCCGCGTGAGGGCCGAGAGCAGACGGCGGCTCCTGGCATCGATCCACGGCCCCTCGTCGATCTTGATCTCGGCCCGGTCGATCGGGGCACCCCAGGGCGGCTCCGACGATCCGACAATCGCTGCCGATATGAGGCACCCGAGCCGGCGCCGATTTGAGGCTGGCTCAGCCGCGGCGACCCTCATGCCACCGCGGCGGTGGGACGCGGCTCATCCGATCGAGCGGAGCACACCACCGTCGACGCGCAGCGCGGCGCCGGTGGTCGCCGAGGCCTGCTCGGAGCAGGTGTAGACGACCATGTTCGCGACTTCCTCGGTTGTCGCGAACCGGTTGATGAGCGTGGTCGGACGCAGCGATTTCAGGAAATTATGCTCGGCGTCCGTTTGCGTGATGCCCTGCTCCTTCGCGGTGGCCTTCATCCAGCCGCCGAGAATCTCGGAGTCGGTCGGCCCCGGCAGGACAGCGTTGACCGTGACGCCGGTGCCACCGACAAGTTCGGCCAGCCCGCGCGACACGGCCAGCAACGCGGTCTTGGTCATGCCGTAGTCGATCATCTCCTTGGGGATAGCGAGCGCGGACTCGCTGCTGATGAAGACGACCCGTCCCCACCCGCGCTCGACCATACCCGGCATATAGTGGCGCGCGGCGCGCACGCCGCTCATCACGTTGAGCTGGAAGAGGTCGAGCCATGCGGCGTCGTCCTGCTCGAAGAAGCCATTGGGACGTGCAGTGCCAACATTGTTGACGAGGATGTCGGCATCCGGCGCCTGCGCCGCGAGCGCCGCCGAGCCCTCGGCTGTCGCGAGATCGGCGGCAATGCCGGTGAGGTCGGCGTCAGGCAGCAGCGCGCGCAGTTCCCGGAGCGTCGCGGCGACCCGCTCTTCCGTACGTCCATTGACGACGACGGCGGAGCCTGCGCGCGCCAGCCCTTCGGCGATCGCGCGACCGATGCCGGCGGTCGATCCGGTGACGATGGCCTTTCGGCCCTTGAGTTCGATGTTCATGCCCTTGATCTCCGATTATAGGTGGCCAGACGACCGGACGGATGGCCCGGAGGTCAGCTGATGCCGCTCAGCTAGATAAGCCGCGCGAGCGCACGCAGGCGTTCCGATGCTAGTGCCGAAGGATGCCGAGCCCGGTGCTTGCCTAGCGGCCGAACATACGGGCCAATGCCTGGCCAACAGCCCCAAATCTCATGGTGGAATAGCTCATCGCGCTTCTCCTTCGGGCGGACGCATCGCCGCTGCCCCACGCCAAGAGGTAGGCATGCCCAGGCGCGCCATGCAGTCGGAAGACACGCACTACGGTGGTGCGAAATCGCACCGGAGGCTTCACGTGACGACGCGAACTTCTCCATGATCGACTGGGACGGTATCCGTTACTTCTTCGCAGTCGCGCGCGACGGTTCGGTCCGAGCGGCGAGCAATGGATCAGGCGCCGCTGCCCGCATCATTCAGATGGCGACTGTCTCGCGAACCTGATCGGCCGCCGCATCCAGAAAAGCCTGCGCGAGGTCCGGGTCGTTGACCACCCGCGAGAGCATGACCGCGCCGACCATTGTCGAGAGAACGGCCATTGCCTTGTTGCCGCCCTTTTCGCCGTCGTCCTCGCCAACCCAACTGCCGAGCATCTCGAGATACTCCCTGATGCCGGCCTCGAATGAGGCCTTTACCTCGGCGCCTTGCCTGGCCGCATCCGAGCCGAGCGCGACGACCGGGCAGCCGTCCATCTTTTCCGCGCGATGATCCATACTGAGGTAGAATGAGATCACCCCGTCGAGCGGTTTCCCAGGGTTTGCCGCTGTCGCGGCCGACCACTTGTCGGTGGCGCTTTCCATCGCGCGCCTGGATGCCTGCGCCGCCAGGTCGTCCTTTGACTCGAACTGCTTGTAAAAGGCGCCCTGGGTCAGCCCGGCGCCCTTCATCAGATCCTTGAGGCCAATGCCGTCAAAGCCTCGCTCCCGAAAAAGGCGGCTTGCCACATTGATCACGGTTTCGCGGTTTTCCGCGGCCTGAGTGCGACTTACGCGCATCGCCATCTCCTTTTTAGATTGCATTCGTAATCTATACATTATATAGAGGTCGAACGCAATCCAAAAAAGGAGATATGAGATGATCCGCAAAACCCTGAGTGCGTCCGTTCTGGCCGCGATGTTTCTTGCGAAACCGGCTTTTGCCGAGGAAGCGACCATCGGACGCCCGATCGAAGCTGCCAGCCTGCACGAGGGACAGCTCGACATGGTGGTCTACTACGTCCCGGTCAACGGCGACCTGCTGGAGGTCACCGCCACCTTCGCGCCGAAGATCGGAGGTGATCCGCTGCGCTTCGTCATGGGCCTTGCTGACGGCGACTCCGTGGCCTTTTCCATGCCGGGCCATCAGGATTCGCTTTATGCGTTCTCAAGGTCGGGCGAGGAGGTCACGATCTCGACCGAGACCGACACATACCTGCGAGCCGACGCGACAATGCGCTGACGCGCAGACCCTGCATGGTGTCGGCTGCGTCCGAACAGCTTGCCTTCGATCGCGCTACCGAATGAGTTGGAGGAGAGTGATATGCTATATAGTTATTTTGTCGAGAAATCGATCCGAAAGAGCTTCGATGACGTCAACAATCATCGCTGGGATGCGGCGGTGAAAGCACTCGCGCCGCATGTCCATCATCGGGTTGGCGGCGCCCACGCGCTTGGTGGAGAGCGCCACGACAAGGAAGCCCTGCGCCGCTGGTTTGAACGCCTCGGCCGTGTTCTGCCCACCCTCCGTCTCACGGTCAATCACATCTGGGTGGAGGGCTGGCCATGGCATACCACTGTGTTTGCCCAGTGGGATGGCACCGCGACCCTGCTCAACGGCGACACGTCGTACATCAACCGAGGTCTCCACGTGTTTACCCTGCGGTGGGGCAGGGTCCATGCGCTGGAGGAATTTTACGATTCACAGGCAGCGGCTCGCGGTCTTGCCCTCCAAGCGGCAGCGGGCCTCGAAGAAGCTGCCGCCGAACAGATAACAAGCTAGCTGAAACGTCGCCTTTTTACGATCCTCCGCAATGCGGAGGCTCGGCACATTCTTCGACAGGCTGTACGGGCGGCTTCTGGGTAGACGCGAAATTGCATCCATAGCCCGTACGAGGCGCAAAGCGGTCAGTCAGGATTCCGCTGCGAAGGCTTGCTTTGCGTCCAGACCTCCTCCTCTACTCCTGTCCCCGCTTCTGCGCGATCAGATCGAGGCGTTCGCGGTCGGAGCGTTCGCGTTCGTCGCGGTTGCGCACGTCCTTGTAGGCGCGCTCGACCATGTTGGTGCGCGCGGTTGCCGACGCGACGAGGCCGGCCTCCTTCCTGGCGCTTTCGAGGTTCGCCTCCTGGCGCACGACGGCCTGGGCGATGCGGCGGTGGTAGAGATCGGGGAAAAGGCCGGAGAGGGAATTGTCCTTGTCGAAATGCTCGACCAGTTCCTTGGCCTCGGCTTCGGCGGCATTTGCGGCGGCGAGGAGGGTGGCGTGGCGCGTCTCGTGCAGCGCCTTCAACTGTTCCTGAACCTTGACCAGCTTCTTCAGGCGGTCCTTGCGCGTGCTCATGTCACCTCGCCAGCGTCAGGTCGACAAAGCCGTCGACGAACAGCGACAGCATGGAGCCGACGGCGAAATAGAAGATGAGCATGCCGCCGGCGATGACGAAGGGCTGAGAGATGAAATAGATCGGGATCTGCGGCGTCAGCTTGTTGACGAAGCCGATCGTCAGGTTGACGAGAATGGCATAGGCGACGAAAGGGCTGCCGAGGCGGATGACCAGGAAGAAGGTGTCCGACACCGTGTCGGCGACATCGACCAGTGCCGCCTGCGGGTTGAAGAAGACGTTGACCGGCGCGACCGTATAGGACGTCACCAGCGCGCGTATGATCTCATGGTCGAAGTCGAAGACGAACAGCAGCAGCAGTGCCGAGAACGAGATCATGGCGGCGAGCGCCGCCTGCGGTTCGGGCTCCTCGATCGCTGGCCCGCCCGAGCCGCCATAGCCGATCAGCATGGCGATGGCCGACCCCATGAAGCGCAGGGCTTCCATGTAGAGCCTGGTCATGGCGCCGATCAGGCCGCCGACCAGGAGTTCGGAAACGATCATCGGCACCAGGATCTGCGGACGCGGATCGACGAAGGGAAAGATCTTGTCCCACAGGAAGGCGAGCAGGCCGCCGGTGGCGGCGACCGCAACGAACAGCCTGACCTGCACCGGGATGCGGGCGCTGGACAGGCCGGGCATCAGCATGAAGCAGGCGCCGATGCGGCAGAAGGCGAGGAACGCCGCGATGACGACCGCTTGCGAGAGAACGCTCACGATATGGTCCCGAGCACCCTGATCTCGACGCCCTTGGCGATTTCGACATGCGAGAGCACCGGCAGCGTGGTGAACAGCCGCTCGATGATCATGCGCACATAGGGGCGCGCGTCGGGCGCGGTGACGAGGACGAAACGCTCGCCGGCTTCGAGGAATTTCTTGATCGCCTTGGTGGCGTCCTGGCCGAATTCCTCGAGCTGGCGCGGATCGATGTCGAACTCGCGCACCTCGCCCTTGGCGTCGCGCTTGAGGCTCTGGTGGAAGGCGAGGTCCCAGCGGTTGCCGAGACGCAACACCTTGAGCACGCCGCCCTCCGAAAGATCGCCGCAGATCTGCTGCGCCATGCGGATGCGGACATGCTCGACGATCTGCTCGGTGCGGCGCACATGCGGCGCGATCTCGGCGATGGCCTCGATGATCAGGTGCAGGTTGCGGATCGAGACACGCTCGGCCAGCAGCAGCTTCAGCACTGCCTGCAGGCCGGGATAGGAGATGTGCGTGGTGCAGATCTCGTCGGCGAGCTTGCGGTATTCCTGATCCTGGCGCTCGAGCAGCGCCTTCATGTCCTTGTAGGACAGAAGCTGCGGCAGGTTGTTGCGGATGACCTCGGAGAGATGGGTGAGCAGCACCGACATGTTGTCGGCAAAGGTGTAGTTCTCGCGCTTCAGATCCTCGGCGAATGTTTCCATGACGGAATAGGCACGCATGCCGAAGGCCGGTTCGCGGATCTCCTCGCCCGGAATTTCGGGAACGTCGCGGTTGCCGAGCAGCACCATGATCTCCCCGACGCGCATCGAATATTCGGCGACCACCGTTCCGTGCACCTTGATCTGATAGCTTTTCGGCGGGATGGCGAAATCGTCGGCGACGCGCACTTCGGGCACGACGAAGCCATATTGCTGGGCGAACTTCTTGCGCATCTTGGCCATGCGGAAGACCAGCTCCTGATGCGAGACCAGCAGCCGGGTCGAAAGCTGCTTGCCGATCAGAAGCTCGATCTCGGCGGTGGCGAGCGAGGCCTTGACCGAGTTCTTCTCTTCCTCGGCCTTGGTCGCCTTCTCCTGGTTCTTCAGCGCCTCGGCCTCGGCCATGGCCCGGTTGTGGCGCATCGGAATGACATAGCCGAGGCCGGCCATGCCGCCGGCGAGCGCGAAGAAGGGGAAGAAGGGCAGGCCTGGCATCAGCCCGAGCAGCACCAGCAGCGCCGCCGCCACATAGAGCGCGCGCGGATGCGCGCCGAGCTGCCCGAACACGGCCTGGTTCGTCGAACCGCGCGTACCGCCCTTGGAAACCAGCAGGCCGGCGGCGAGCGAGACGATGAGCGCCGGGATCTGGGTGACCAGACCGTCGCCGACCGACAGCTTGATGAACACGTCGGCGGCCTCGCCCATGCCCATGCCGTGCCTGATATAGCCGATGGCGATGCCGCCGACGATGTTGATGGCGGTGATGATGAGGCCGGCGATGGCGTCGCCGCGGACGAATTTCGAGGCGCCGTCCATCGAGCCGAAGAAGGAGGATTCCTCTTCCAGCTCGCGGCGGCGCAACTGCGCTGTCTTGTCGTCGATCATGCCGGCGGAGAGGTCGGCGTCGATCGACATCTGCTTGCCGGGGATGGCATCGAGGGTGAAACGGGCGCCGACCTCGGCGATACGGGTGGCGCCCTTGGTGATGACGATGAAGTTCACCACGATCAGGATCATGAAGACGATCAGGCCGATGACGAAATCGCTGGCCATGACCAGTTTGGAGAAGCCGGCGATGACGTAGCCGGCTGCATGCGTGCCTTCATTGCCGTGCGACAGGATCATGCGCGTGGTGGCGATGTTAAGCGATAGCCGCAGCATGGTAGCGATGAGCAGTACGGTCGGAAACGAGGAGAAGTCGAGCGGCCGCTGGATCCACAGTGCCACCATCAGGATCAGCACCGAAAGGGCGATCGAGAAGGCAAGGCCGACGTCGATGAGAAAGGCCGGGATCGGCAGGAACAGCACGGCCAGGATGATGACGATGCCCAGCGCGAAGAAGACGTCGCGACCGTTCTTGGCCACGGCGCCGGGCTGGATGCTTTCGCTTATCGCCATTCTAGTCCTCGAAAACCGTGGGCTGCCGAGCATGCGACAGCCCGGCGAGGGTAGCTGGCCAAGCTTGCGCGAGGGTGGGAGAGTGGCCTGCCCAACCATCGAAAGGAAATCTCATGCTGCTGGTCATCGGCACGGTTCGTCTGCCACCCGACAAGCTCGAACAGGCAAGGCCAGCGATGGAACGCATGGTTGTCGCCAGCCGTGCCGAGCCCGGTTGCCTCGCATACTCCTATGCGCAGGATGTCCTCGATGCCGGGTTGATCCGGGTCACGGAAGTCTGGAGTGACAGGGCGGCGCTCGACGCACATTTCGCCGCGCCACACCTTGTGGACTGGCGCGCAAGCTGGCCGGCGCTCGGCATCGGCGAGCGCAATCTCGTGCTCTACGAGGCCGGCGACCCGAAGCCGACCTGACCATCGGCGGCCGGACGGGCTCCCTCCCAAAGGGCGCGCGGGCGCCGTCATTGTGGTTGCCATGCGGTGCCGCTCGGCGTATCAGCACGGCAGTGTTTTCAATGCCTTGCTGATGTCGGCGAGCCGCTCCGGTGCTTACCAAAAACCAATCGCCCAGGAATCAACCGCAAGTCTACGCTCGCCGGCTGCGCGCGGTGCTCATCAATTCGATCCCGCTGCTCGAAGCGCGAGGCATAGCGGTTGTCGTCCTTGCCGGCATCGTCGGCGTGATGGCGGGCATACTGGTCACCGCGATGAGCCAGATCGTGCAGGACCTGCACGGGCTGTTGTTCGGCGTGCAGGCCGGCGGCCGGCTTTCGGGCATGTTCTCCCTCGCCCACCCCATGCAGGCCCTGATCCCGGCGATCGGCGGCATCCTGCTCGGGCTGACGGTGATCTGGCTGAGAAAGCGGAGATTCCGCACGCCTGTCGACCCGATCGAGGCCAACGCGCTCTATGGCGGTCGCATGTCGCTGACCGATACGTTCATCATCGCCGGCCAGACCATGCTCTCCAGCGGTTTCGGCGCCTCTGTCGGGCTGGAGGCCGGCTACACGCAGGTCGGTTCCGGCCTGGCTTCGCGGCTGGCGCGGCTGTTCAAGCTACGCCGCAACGATGTCCGCATCCTGGTCGGCTGCGGCGCCGCCGGCGCCATCGCGGCGGCTTTCGATGCGCCGCTGACCGGCGCTTTCTATGGTTTCGAACTGGTCATCGGCATCTATTCGGTCGCCAATGTGGTGCCTGTCATGACGGCGGCGATCTCCGCCTCGCTCACCGCCGAGATGTTCGGCGGCGTGCCGTTCCCGCTGGAGCTTGCGGGCCTGCCGGCACTCACGGCCAGCCAGTACGTGCCCTTCCTGCTGCTTGGGCTTCTTGGCGGGGCCGCCTCGATCGCCATCATGCATCTGGTGACGCTGGTCGAGCGCGCCTTTGCCAAACTGTCGGTCGACGCCTCGCTGCGTCCCGTCATCGGCGGCGTCATCGTCGGCCTGCTTGGGCTGGTCACGCCACAGGTGCTGTCGAGCGGCCACGGCGCGCTGCATCGCGAATTCGCCATGAACTATGGGCTGAGCGTGGTGGCCAGCGTCTTCGTGCTGAAGCTGGCGGCTTCCGCGATCTCGCTGGGTTCGGGGTTTCGCGGCGGACTGTTCTTCGCTTCTCTGTTTCTTGGCGCCCTGCTCGGCAAGGCATTCGCCGATGTGATGGCTTTCATCTCGCCGTCGACCGGCATCGATCCCGCCGTCGCTGCCGTCGTCGGCATGACATCGCTGGCGGTCGGCGTCGTCGGCGGGCCGCTGACGATGACGTTCCTGGCGCTGGAATCGACCCGCGACCTGACGCTAACCGGCGTCGTCCTGGCGGCCTCGATCATGGCGGCGATCCTGGTGCGCGAGACCTTCGGCTACTCCTTCTCGACGTGGCGTTTTCATCTGCGCGGCGAGACGATCCGCAGCGCCCATGACGTCGGCTGGATGCGCAGCCTGACCGTCGGCTCGATGATGCGCAAGGACATCAAGACCATCAATGCCGACACGACGCTTGCGGCCTTCCGCAAGCAGGTGCCGCTGGGTTCGGCCCAGCGCGTCATTGCCGTCGACGCGGGTGACCAGTATGTCGGCGTGCTGATCGTTGCCGAACTGCACAGCGACCTGTCCGACGGCGAGACGGCGGTGCGCGATCTGGCGCAATACAAGGATGCCGTCCTGGTGCCGAGCATGAACGTGCAGTCGGCCGCCGAGACCTTCCAGCGGGCCGGCGCCGAGGAGCTGGCCGTGGTCGAGGATTTCACCGACCACATCGTGCTCGGACTGCTGACCGAGGGCCATCTGATGCGGCGCTATGCCGAGGAGCTGGAAAAAGCGCGCCGGGACTTGTCGGGCGAAGGGTAGGTCGGGCGAAGGTAGGCTGCCGAGCCGGCCTGGCTGAGCTCGTGCAAGGCGAAGCTGCCGTGGCCAAGCTTGTTCTCCACCCTACATCAGCAGACCATGGCCGACCGCGCACCATATCCGCCGCTCAACACGTTAAAGCTGGTTTCGAAGGACATCTGGATCGTGGATGGCCCGGTCATCCGCTTCGGCATGCCTTGGCCGAAAATGCGGTTTCCGACGCGGATGACCGTCATCCGCGTCAACGATGGCGATTTGTTCGTCCATTCACCCACCTTGCTGACAGAGAGCCTCGAGGCCGAGATCGCTGGATTGGGCAAGGTCCGCTACATCATCGGGCCGAACCGGATCCACTATTGGTGGATTCCGATGTGGCGCAGGGCCTTTGCGGATGCGGGCATCTGGCTGGCACCGCGGATTCGCGAGCAGGCGGGCGACAGGATCGATTTCGAGGCGAACGAGCTTGGTGCCGAGAGCGGCTACCCGTGGAACGATGACCTCAAGTCGCTGCCGGTGGAAGGCAGCTTCATGACAGAGATGGTTTTCTTCCATTCCGTCAGCCGAACATTGATCCTGACAGACCTGATCGAGAACTTCGAACCGCGGAAGCTTGGCTGGCCGTGGCGCTGGCTTGCCAGGGCGGCTGGTGTCGTTGATCCGGATGGCAAGACGCCGCGCGATTTGCGATTGACCTTCCCCAGGGGGCAACTCAAGGCGGCAGTCGAAAAGATGATAGAATGGAATCCGGAACGCGTGATCATGGCGCACGGCCGTTGGTACGAACACGATGGCGTCGCCGAACTGAAGCGCGCGTTCCGCTGGCTGGGTCCGCTCTAACGCTTTGTCTGATGCAAGCCCGGACGAAAACGTCTTCGCGCTTTCCTGCACTCCTAATGCTCGATCGGCCCCTTTGCCATGACCAGCGCCGTGCCCGCGGTTGTCGGGCGCTCGATCACGCGGCGCACCCGCGGCGGCTCGTCGCCGCTGTGCAGTGCCCGCAGGCGCTCGCCGACCATGGCGTCGGCTTGGGTGATGCGGCCGTTGTGCCTGACATATTCGAGCCAGGTCGGCGTGTGGTAGTGCTCGATCCAGATCGCCGGATTTTCGAGATCGCGCGCCAGCGTCCAGTTGCGGGCACCGTCGCGGCGGCGGATGCGGCCGCGCTCGGCCATGGTGGCCAGGAACTCCGGCACGTCCTCGTCGCGGATGATGTATTCGATCATGATGGCGATGGGGCCGCTGCGTGGCTTCAGGTCGAGCGCGAGATGCGGCTCCTTGAAGCGGTTGAGCGGATCGAGGTTCAGCACCTGCTGCTGCGGCAGCGGCAGCACGAGGCCGATGGCGCCGCCAGCCAGCATGGCGATGGCCGCCGCGATCAGCGCTGTCCCGGCGCCATGCGCGTCGGCGACGATGCCCCAGATCCAGCTGCCGAGCGCGATGCCGCCGAAGGTCGCGGTCTGATAGACCGACAGCACCCGGCCGACGACCCAGCGCGGCGTCGCCATCTGCACGGTGACGTTGAAATGCGAAAGCGCGATCACCCAGCACGCGCCGCCGACCAGCAGGCCGAGCGATGTCTGCCAGGCGTTGTGGCTGACGGCGGCATTGAAGGCGCAGACGGCGAAGCCGGCGAAGGCCGAGCGCACCATGGTCTCGCTGGACAAAAGCTGGCGCAGCCGCACGCTGATCAGCGCGCCGCCGACCGCGCCGATGCCGAAGGCGCCCAGCATGATGCCATAGGTCAAGGCATCGCCCTTGACGACGTCGCGCGCCACCAGCGGCAGGAGCGCCAGCACCGCGCCGGCGCTGAAGCCGAAGGCGGAGCCCCTGACCAGCACCTTGCCGATGTTGGGCGACATGGCGACATAGCGCAGGCCTGCGCCCATGGCCGCGCCAAGCGATTCGCGCGGCAGCGTCGATGGCTGAACCTGCGGCTTCCAGCGCGCCAGCACGACGATGAGACCGATATAGCTCACCGCGTTGGCCGCGAAGGCGGCCGCCGCCCCGGCTGCGGCGACGATGATGCCGCCGATCGCCGGACCGACGCTGCGGGTCAGGTTGAAGCCCATCGAGTTCAACGCGACGGCGGCCGGCACCTTGTTGCGGGGCACGATGTCGCCGACGGAGGCTTGCCAGGACGGGCTGTTCAGGGCCGTGCCGCTGTCGATCAGGAAGGTGAAGGCAAGCAGCGTCCACGGCGTCATCAAGCCGGAATAGGTGAACAGGGTCAGAAGCACCGAGACGACCAGCATGAAGGTCTGGGCGACCAGCATAACCTTGCGCCGGTCGAAGCTGTCGGCGATGGCGCCGGCGACGAGCGCGAACAGCATGATCGGCAAGGTGGTCGAGGCCTGCACCAGCGCGACCTGATAGGGCGAGGTGGCGATCGTGGTCATCATCCAGGCGGCGCCGACGCCCTGGATGAGGCCGCCGAAATTCGACACGAGGCTGGCCGACCACACGGCGCGGAAGATGCCGTGCCGGAACGGCGCCAGCGCCGAAACGCTCTCGCTCTCCGGCTTTTCGTCAATCATAGGAAAGGCCCTGTCATGGCTTGCCGATCGTTGCGGTGATCCGTTTCCCCGGATGGTTTGCCGAAACTATGGCATCGTGCCGCAAAGAGCGAACGTCCTGAAAAAAAGATCATGGTCCAACAAGAGGATAGAGGAGGACCACGCAGCCGTGCGGCGTTGCTTCGACGCCGCGCCGCGGATGCAGCCCTATGCCGTACACGGTCCGCATCGGCGACAGCAGGCTGCTGCCGGTAAGTCGTCGGGACAGAACGGGCCGGCTCGCCGCAAGCAGCTAGAACCCGTTTTCAATGCGCTCGAAGACGACGTTGGTGAAGGCCGATATCTGGCTGCCGATGAAGGGACCGGTCAGCGCCGCCACGAGCATGATGGCGACGATCTTCGGCACGAAGGTCAAGGTGATCTCCTGGACCTGCGTCAGGGCCTGGATCAAGGCGATGCCGATACCCACCGCCATGGCGACCAGCACCACCGGGGCGGATGCGGTCAGCACCGTCCACACCGCGTACTGGACGATGTCGAGTGCGTCGGCCTCGTTCATGGGATCGGCCCGCCGGAGCCGTCAGCTTGCCGCCTTGACCGAGACGCCGGGGCCGACCGCGATCTCGGTGCCGTTGCCCAGCACGGCGATAAGGCCGCTGCTGGCAAGGCGCACGGACGCGACGGTGCCCGTCGTGTTGCCGTCGGCGGACGTTATCGAGCGCCCGATCAGCGCATCGGCCTGCGACAGCGCCGAGGACTGCATGATCTGGTCCAGCTTGGTATTGGTCTGCACAGACTGCTCGACCTGCGAGAAGGTGGCGAGCTGGGCGACGTACTGTGTCGAATCCATCGGCTTGGTCGGATCCTGGTTCTTCATCTCGGCGATCAGAAGCTTCAGGAAGGACTGGTAGTCGACAGCGGTCTTGGAGGTCTGCTGGCTGGCCTGATTGGTGCCAACCGGTATCGTCGTCGTCATGTCCACGGTCATCAGCGTGCTCCCACAGCCAGCGGACGCGAGGCGCCCGGAACGTCGTCATTGCCGCCCAGCGCGCGGCGTTCGAGCGGATAGAGCGACCGGATCGCCTTTAGCGCCTCGTAGATGTGGTCCTCGCCGACCATGCGGTCGATCTGTTTCAGCGCACTGCCGATCTCGGCGTCCTCGAAACTTGCAAGCAGCAGCGGCAGGGAGCGGCGGAACATTTCGCGCGCCTCGCCGGCGCCGGCCGGATTCATGAGCATCACCTGGAGGATGAAATACAGCTGCTTGAGCGGCGTCGAGGCGTCATCGGCCTGGATCACATGGCTTTCGAGCAGGAACTGCACGTCGTTCATCAGTTCGACGGTGACCTTGCGGTCGACGCGGATGACGGCACCGTTGATGTAGATCTTCTCGTTCGGCTTCAGCGATATCTTCAGCGTGTTGGTCATTGAATGCCGTCGCGGATGATCTGGGATACCTCGATCAGTCCCTCGAAATTCTGGGTGCGGCCCTGGCGGATGTCTTCCGCCTCGCGCAGCAGCCAAAGGCCGATCGAAATCAGGTTGGCGCGCAGTTCCTTGGGAAGCGCGTTGTCGTTGGAGCCGAGATCCTCGACAAAGGCGGTCCAGACGCGGTTGGTGAAATGCAGCGCCTCCACTGCCTCCATCGAAGCGGGGCCAAGGGCGGCGGCCGCCGCCAGCATGTCGATCGAGCGGGTCAACAGCTCCCGTTCACGGTCCTTCGCATCGGCGACAGAGGTGCTCTGGATGTCGGCGTAGGAGAATTGGTACATCGTTGGCTCTACCGTTCCGGTTCAGAGTTGTCAGGTCAGGTAATTCAACAGGCTGAGCTGCTGGAGCCGCGCCGTCAATGCGAAGGAGGTCTCGATGTGCTGCGTCAGGTCGGCGACGCGGGTCGCGGCTTCGGCCGGGTCGACCGCTTCAAGATCGAGAATGTGGCGCTCGAACAGGTCGACCTGCGTCTTCATGCGGTCGACAGCGTCGGACACGCGCTTCTGGACGATGCCGGTTTCGGACTGAACCTGGCCGATGCCGCTCAGCGCTTCGCCGACCAGCGACTGCGAGCGGCCGACGATGGTGTCCTTCGCCGCCTGGCTGATGTTGGTCGACATCAGGCTGGAGACCATGGCCGCCGCCATGGCGAGCTTCTTGATGCCGTCGCTGTTGGCGCTGGTCGAGGTCGCGGTGGTTTCGTTGAGCGCGATGCGGCTGACGATCTGCTGGTCGGTGGCGTTCGACCAGTTGGCCTGCCAGCCCGAACCGAAGAACTGCGGCTCGACGTCGTTGGTGATGAAATCGTCCATCTGGGCCGCGGTGATGTTTGCCGCGGCGGGGTCATCCGGCGTGAAACCGAAATTGGCGACAAAGGAGGCGTCGAAGGCAGCCTTGGCGGGTGATCCGGCCGCTGTGAAATCGTTGATCGGCTTGACGTCGGTGTTGGTGCCGGCAAACAGATACTCGCCGTTGACGCTGGTGTTGAGGATCGAGGCGAGCTGCTGGACGGCCGTCTTGCCGGCCGACTGGGTGAGGTTGGCGGAAGAATCGCCCGACGTTGAGGTGGTCAGGCTCGACAGCAAGGTCTGCGCGACGCTGGAGAGCTGGCCGAGCGAGGTCTGCGTCGAGGAGAGCCGGGCGGCCACCAGGCCGTTGGAATCGATAATGACATTGAGCCGGTCGAGATCGCGCGAGAAGGTGACGGACTGGGCGGTGCGTCCGCCCAGCGCCAGGCCGACATCGGCGACCCTGCCGGTCGAGGACTCCTTCGTGGCTTTGACGAGCTCGGCCTGCATGCGCATCTGCTGATAGCGCATGGCGTTCGAGAGAGCGGCCGAAGAGACTGAGGTCATGGATTATCCCACCGCGCTGAGCAGAGCCGCCAACATGTCGTCGACGGTTTTCATCATTCGGGCCGATGCCTGATAGGTATGTTCGAGATCGAGAAGCAGCGACATTTCCTGGTCGACATTGACGCCGGTGGCGTTGGACAGCGCCTCGGCGCTGCGCGATGCCAAAGCTTGCTTGGCGTCGGCTGCGGTCGACGCCTGCTGGCGCACGCCCTGGAGCCACCCGATCGAATTGGCGGCATAATCGGCAACGCTCGACGTCGCCGAAATCCCGGCGGCGGGGTCGAATGTCATCGGCTGATCGAGCCGGTCGCCATAGGCGACCAGAAGGCTGGAATAGGAGGCGCCGCCGGTGTTGACGACATAGGCCGCGCCGTTGGCGCCGCCGTCGCGCAGCAGTGCCGGATTGCCGCCGACACTTGGATCCATGGCGGCATTGACGCTGATCGTGCCGGCAAGGCCATTGACCAGCGTGCCAGCGGCCGGCACCGCCGGCGCGCCAGACCAGGTGAACAGCCCGGCGGCGTTGGGCATTGACGGCGCGGTCTCGGCGAAGGCCGTGATCAGGCCGCGCGCGGTCTCGTCGAGCTGGCTCTGCATGGTCGAGGCCACGCCATCGCGCAATTGCAGCAAACCGGCAAGCTTGCCGCTGGCGCTGGTGTTGCCGCCGGTTCCCGCCGAGATCGGCACGTTATCGATGTAGAGTGCGTTGCCGACGGTACCGGCGCTGTAGCCGGAGGATGGGGCGAAGCTGACCGTTCGCGGGATGGTTTCGAACAGCGTCGTGCCGTCACCCGTGGTGATGACCATGTCATTGTCGCCGCGCGTGAAGGTCGAGACCGGAACATAGTCCGAGATCTTCTTCAAAAGCGCGTCGCGCTGGTCCAGCGCATCGGACACGTCGGTGCCGGAGCGCGTGCCTGATATGACAGCCTGGTTGGCATCCTGGAACTGGCTGAGCAGCGAGTTAAGATCGTCTACCGCGGTGGCGATCTGGCCGTCGGTCTGGGTGCGAAAGTCCTGAATGGCCCTGGAGCCTTCGTTCAGGGAACGCACGACCTGCTTGGCTGCGTCGATGACGCTGGAGCCGAGATTCTGGTTCGAGGGCGAGGTGGCATAGAGCTGCAGCGCCTGCTGCAAATTGCCGATCGCGGTCGAGGGAGAGGACGCATTGTCAACGCCATTGACCGAAACATCCAGCTGATCCAGGCCGCTATAGAGCGCGTTTTGGCCGCTGTACGCCGACAGGGCGCTGAGATTCTGGCGGAAGAGCAGGTCGTTGGCTACGCGCTGGATATCAACCGAGCGCGCGCCCGGCGCCGTGCTGGTGACGACGGCGATGCGGCGCGTATAGTCCGGATTGGAAGCGTCGGCGACGTTGCGCGAGACAACGCTGGTCTGCCGAGCGGTGTTCATAAGCGCCGATTGGGCGATGCTCAATGCGGTGGAAAGCGACATGCGGGTCTTTCACGGGCGTTGCCCGGTTTTATCTCTTCAGGTTGACAAGGACGTCCATCAGGTCGGAACCGGTCTGGAAGACTTTCGAATTGGCGGTGTAGCTGCGTTGCGCCGCGATCATGTTGGTCAGTTCCTCGGCGATATCGACGTTCGAATTCTCGAGCGCGCCGGAGATGATGGAGCCGAGCTTGCCTTCATTGGCAAAGCCGACGCGGACCGCGCCGGATTCGGTGCCCTGCGAGTACACATTGCCGGGCAGCGCGGTGAGCTGGTCGGGACTCTGCACATCGGCCAGCGGGATCTTGTAGAGCGGCTTGGTGGAGCCGTCCTTGTACTGGGCGTAGATGGTGCCGTCCTTGCTGATCTGCACCTTGTCGATGGTGCTCGGCGCGTTGCCGTTGACCTGAGCGTCCGAAACCGTGAAGCCGGTGCCGAGCTGGGTCAATGCCGACAGATCCAGTGAAAAGGTGCTGCCGTTGGGCACGGTGAGCGAGACGCTGTCGACGGCGCCGGTGAGCTTGCCCGTGGTCGTGTCGAAGGTCAGGTTGGCCGAGCCAAGCGCGCCGCCGGTGTAGGGGAATGACGTTCCGGCGGTCGCCTTCGACTGGTCGAAGACCGACACCTGCCAGGTGCCGGCGCCGGTGTTGGTGAAATAGACGTCGAGCAGCTTCTTGTTGCCGAGATTGTCATAGGCGACCATCGAGGATTTCGAGGTGTACTGCGCGCCTGCGGCGTTGGTGGTGGGCAGGTTGCCGGCCGCGACCGGCGTCGCGCCTGCGGGCAAGTTGCCGCTGTAGAGACCCTCGGTGCTCGGGGTCGCGGTCATTCCCTGGTCGGAGATGACGACCGGGACCAGTCCTTCAAAACCGTTCACCGTCGCCGCCGGCACGCCATTTTCGTAGCTGTAGGCCATCAGCTGGAAGCCGGCCGAGTTGACCAGCCTGCCCTGTCCATCGGGAACGAAGGCACCGGCGCGGGTCAGGAAAGGCGTACCGCTCGGGTCCTGGACGACAAAGAAGCCGTCGCCGCTGACGGCAAGATCGGAGACAGAGGTGGTGTATTGGAGCACGCCGGGATCGCTGACCGCCTGCCGGATCGTGGTGGTGATGCCGCCGGAATTATAGGCGCCGCCCGTCGATGGCATGACCAGTGTTGAGAATTCGGCGGATGACCGCTTGTAGCCGGTGGTATCGGAATTGGCGATGTTGTCGGCTGTCGTCGACAGACGGTTGGCCTGCGCGTTCATGCCGGAAACGCCGGTCCGCATCATCCCGTAGAGGCTCATCGAAATGTCTCCGCAATGTCCATGCCATTGGCAGCGAGGCTACGCGTCCTGTCTTGCGCGAGGCTGGCGCGGCGGTGCATCAGAACACCAGCCGGTAACCGAGGAAGCGCTTGGAATCGATCGGATCGGTGCCCAGCTTCTCGCGCAGCTTCTTGCGCAGCTTGCTGATGTGGCTTTCCACCACGTTCTCCTCGACCTCTTCGTCGAAGATGCCGTAGATGGCGTTGAATACTTGCGTCTTGGTGACGCGGCGGCCGCGATTGCTTGCCAAATATTCGAGAATGCGGCGCTCACGGCGCGGCAAGGGAAGCGGCTGGCCATTGATTTCAGGGTCGCGGCCATCCATGAAGATGCGCATGGCGCCGATCTCGGTAAAGGCGGCATCCTCGTTGGCGCGGCGGCGGATGGCTGTTATGCGGGCCAGGATCTCGCGGATATGGACCGGCTTGCGGATGACGTCATCGACACCGCTCTCGAACAGCCGCAACGTGTTCTCCAGCGAATGCTGCTCGCTGAGAGCAATCACCGGGGCTCCGGTGCGGTCGCGGATCTGGCGCGGAGAGATCGCGCCTTCGCGGCAGTCGCCGATGAGGAAGGCCCGGACCGAGCGCAGATCGGCATCGGCGGCCGAGTTCACCCACTCGCCGAATTCGCCGGAAGCGAAGCCCGCGCAGGCGATGCCCTCGCGGTCAAAAAGTGAATTGTATCCGTCTGTCACGAGCTCTCGCTCGTCAACGATAACGATCATCGGCCCCGCCTCCGAATCAGCTCATCTGCCCCGTGGGGAAAGCCGTATCCGCTGGCAGGAATCCTGAACAACCGTCATTTCTTGTAACTAGTTTCTTGGGAGTCCGGAATCGCATCGGTTGCATTAGCGTGGGGTGAGATATGCTTCGTGCTCCAAGTCCCGGCCAAGTCGAAGCGCAACGCCGAGACTTTGCGACCGATTGCATGAGATGCAACAATACACTCATGGATTGCAGAACGTGCGAGCGTTGCCGGTCCATTTGCCGAAGCCGGTGGCCACCATATTTGATATCACGCGGCAGACATAGACCTTCTGCGCCGGGTCGTTGTCGGGCCCCGCGTGATAGCGGGCGACAGCCATCGACCAGGTCACGTGACGGGCATGAAGGCTGGCCAGGAAACGCGCCGCATAGTCGACATTCTGACGCGGATCTAGCATGTCCTCGACGCTGCGAAAATGCGCGCCGTGGTAGTGGTGATTGATTTGCATGCAGCCGAGATCAATCAGCGTCTTGCCTTCGCGTCGGGCATTGGCGAAGGTGGCAAGAGCTTCGGCGCGGCTTGTCGGGAAGACCGCTTTTCCTTCTATATTCAATGCGTTGGGCTGCAAGCTGCCCTTCTTGCCGGTCTCGGTCAAGCCGACGGCATAGAGGATGCCAGCCGGCACGCCGTAGCGGTCGGCGGCGCGCAGGATCTCCGGTTCGCAAGCATTGGCGGCGGCAGCGGCGGCGCTCGCAAGACTAGATAAAGATATCGCCGCCAGCGCGCTCGCGAGAAGGCGAAGCGGGGCGGCCGTGTGCTTGCGCGTCATCATTGTGTCTTCCGGCGGATTGCTGGCCCGGTTGCTGGCCGCCGGCGCCGCTGTTGCCGCCGCCGGAATTCCCGGGTTGAAAGGACGACTGGTCGCGGCCCGCCGCCGTCTGCAAGGATGCGGTCGCATCAGTGCGGGTCGTTGCGGGGACCGCTACCGAAGGTTGTAGTATCGTGACCTTGTCAACCTCGAAGCCGAGTCCGCGCAGGGACTTGACGATGGCATCGCTATCAGAGGACAGCCGGTGGTAGGCGTCATGTGTTTGAGGCTTTAACTCAATCGAAAGTTGTTCTCCGGAGAGGCGAAGATTGGCGGTGACCATGCCAAGCTCGGCCGGATGAAGTTCGATCTTCAACACATGTGTCGCGGCGGCAACAGGGCCTGTCAGTTGCGCAGTTGCGGAGTGTGTCGAAAGCGTCGTTTTCGGGCCGCCATCGGCTGTTATGGCGCCGATCACGTTGAGGGCGGCCTGGCTCATCGGCGCCTGCGGCGGGGCAGGGAAGCTGCGCTCGGAAACCACGTCGATGCGCCCTGCCGCCGACAGTTGTTTTCCGGGCTCGTGCCGCAACGAGGACTGAACATCGGCCATGGATTTCAGCTGCGGTGCCGCCTGCTTCGGATCCAGGTCCGGCACTTCGGCCGGCGCTGTCTGGGGCAGCGGCCCGGCCGCGATCGCATTGTCGCGTTTTGGCCTGCCGGCGGCGTCGTGGACGGTCTGGCCATCGAGCTTGGTCAGCGACCCATCCACGAGCGATGTCCGCTCGGGCTTCGAGATCGGTTCGAGATCGTCATGCCCGGCGGCGGATTTCGGCCGGTAGGCCTTCGGCAGGAGCTGCCCGTCGAGCGCCGGTTCCTGTCCGGTTTCGCTCGTATCGGCCGGTCTGGCCGATGTCGAGAAATGGCGCAGGTCATGGAACGCGATCAGCAACGGCAGATGGTCCTCGAGCGGCGTCGTACCTGTCTCGGCCGCTGCGCCATCGGCGTCCTTGTCCGGCTCGGCGGTCTTGTCGTCCCTGGCTGTTTTCGCGGCCGGCATTCCGCTGGATGGGATCCTTGCCTTGCCAGCCGGCAGTGGCTCGTCCTTCTGCCCGGCAGGACCGGCGGCAAGCCTGCTCCAGCGCTCATCGCGCGATTCGGCCCCGGCTGCCGGATGCTTGTCCGGGTGGGCCGGGCCGGCCTTGTCGTCCAGCATCTTGCCGAAACCCGTGTCGTCATTCTTTCCGGTCGCCGCCGGCTGTTCCGCCGTCGTGCGCGCGGTGGTGATTCCCGGCAGCGCCGGACCGAGGCTGGGGGTCATTTCGGAGCGGCTCCAAGCATCTGGTCGATCAGGTCGAGCTGTCGACGGGTTTTGACCATCGCGGCATCGGTCGGGTCTGACGTGTCGGTGCTGGCCGCGGCCGCCGGCGCCGATGCCGGCAGGACAGTTGCCGCATCGCCCGGAGCCGGCGGGTTCGGCGCAGCTGCCACTGTGTCGCCGGATGGCGCGACGGCCGGCTGTTCGGAGACAGCACCCTCGACGGGCGGCAATCCGGCGGCGTCGGTGGACTGCGCGGCGGCAGGCTCGGGCTCGTGCGATGGTATGACCTCTGCAGGTGCCGGGCTGGCGGTCGGGAGGGAAGCGGGCGGCGCCACCACTTCGCCGGCGATGGCCTCGGCGGCGTCGAGCAGCGCGCGGTCGCCGTCCGATAACCGGCTGCGGTCGATCTTGCTCAGCTTGGCGCGCACCTCCTCGATGGTACCCGATGTCACGGTGGACAGGCTTGAGTAGAGCAGGGCGCGCGGATCGCCCTGATTGGTGTTGCCGTCGCGGCCTTGCTCGGCCCGCGCCGAGGCGAAGGCGGACAGTTCGTTCAGGCCGTCGATCGCGGCGCGGCGGGCGATGCGCAGATAAATGACCTTCTCGCGCTCGGGATCCATCATTGAGGTGATATCGGCCAATTTGTCCTGGCTGATCGACATGTGCAGCTCAATCACGCCCGAGACGAAGGAGTCGGCGAACTGGCTGGCATAGGGCGAATAGAGATAGCGCTCGACATATTGTGTGGAGGCAAGCGCAAAGCGCGCCGCGTCGCGCTGCGCGACCGCAATGCCGACCGAGCGGCGCAATGCCGCCTCCTCGACCAGTGTCCCGGGGCCGAGCAATTTCGCCTCGTCGAGCAGCACCAGCGCCGCGGCCGGCTGGTCGCTGGCGAGCAGCGAACCCTTGACCAGGGCAAGGAAGGCGCCGAGGTCGCTGGGCTGCGCCATCGGATCGACCGGCTTCAAGGCTTCGATGGCCTCGCCGGGGCGGCCGTTCAGGTAATCGATGACGCCCCTGGCAAGGGCTAGATCCCGCGCATCGGCGGTGGCGCGCGACACGGCCGCCTCGACGGTCACCGGGTTGCCGCCGCTCATGCCGTAGACCAGCAGCGCGCGAAAATTCTTCGGATCCCTGAAATCGTTCTTGTCCGCCTCGCGAAGGCGCGTATCGATCATCTCCAGCAGCTTGGACTGCATCGGCAGCGCGGCGTGGTCGCCGACGGCGATACGGTCTTGAATAAGCTGTAACGAGCGCACCAGCTGATAGGGCTGCAACGAATCCTGGGCGAGGGCGGCCGTAGGCTGGCCGGCCAACAGCAAAAGGCCCATCAAGCGGCTGGTGAAGACCGCCCGCTTCATCCGCCGGTCGCCATCAGTATCTCGATGCGGCGGTTCACCGCCGACAGCGGATCGGCGGGGTCCTTCGGCTGGCGGTCGGCGAAGCCGGCGACTTCGGTAATGCGGCGCTCGTCGACGCCGCCGCGCACCAGCATGTAGTACGCCGAATGCGCGCGCGCGGTCGACAGCCGCCAATTGTCGTAGCCGGCGCTGCGGAACGGCCGCGCGTCGGTGTGGCCGTTGATGCTGATCGTGCCCTTCTGGCTGTTGACGATGCGGCCGATCTTTTCCATCGCGAGCACCAGCTCACGGCGCGGCATCGCGGAGCCGACCTCGAACATGCCGAAGTCAAGCTGGTCGGTGATCGAGATGAGGACGCCCTTGTCGGTGGCTTCGACCGAGACGCCGTCGTGCAACTTGTCGCCAGGTTTGAAAGCCTCGGCCAGCTGCTGCCTGACGGCGGCCGCAGCTTTGAGCGCGGCCGCGCCCGGCTTCTTTTCGCCGGCATCGGGCTTGGCCGCCTCGGCGACGGCGGCAACCTTGGCGTCCGCGAGCCCGGCAGCGCCGGCTTTCGCATCACCCGCCTCGGCGATTGCCGTTGTGGCCTTGCCCTCCTTTGCCAGAGGTTCAAGCGGCGCCGCGATGACCGGCGGCGCAGGCGGCACGGCCTTGACCTTGGCGACCTGCGCCTCGGCGGCCTTCTCGCCGGGCTTCACCGGATCACCTTCGATCCTGGCGCGCTGCGCGCTGGCCTCGGCGCCCGGCGAGGCCACCTGCTGAGACCAGAAATCAGGCTCGAACGGATCGCGATAGGAGGCGCCGCCGGAAGCGCCCGTTGCCGGGCCGGCACTCTGCGCGCCGCCATCGCCCTTCTGGCTGACGTTCTGCATGATGCCGGTGTTGGTGGCGATTTCCGAAAGCACCGCGTAGGGATCGGCGAACAGGTGTTCGTCGGACTGCTCGGACTGCTGCGGCTCCTGCTTTTCCTTTTTCGGATCGGATGAACCCGCGCCGCCGGCTCCATCCTGTCCGGCCTTGGTGGCCGCCTCTTCCGGATTGTCGGCGGTCAGCCCGATGGCGCGCGGACCGTCGCCGAGATCCTCCAGGCCCTTGCGGCTCGAGGTGCGGTCGACCAGCTTGACCGGATTGAAATAGCTGGCGACCGCCGCCTTGGTCTGTTCGTTGGCGGCGTTGATCAGCCACATGACCAGGAAGAAGCACATCATGGCCGTCATGAAGTCGGCGAAGGCGATCTTCCAGACGCCACCGTGATGGCCCTCCTCGTGGTCGTCATGGCCGCGACGCACGATAATGATCTCGTGCCTGGCCTGATCGGCATCGGCGACGCTCATGCCAACACCTGAGAGAGCGTTGCCGACCATTCGGCCATGCGCGTCTCGAACACCGCTTCGTCGATGGAGACCGTGAGATCGAAGCCGGGAGCTTCGAGGAAGTCGAGATTGGCGGCGCGCGCTCCGAGCGACGCCTTCAGCGCTTCGAAAAGGGAAAGCGGGCCGCGAACGACTATGCGCACCGCTTCGCCATCGCCGACCGCTTCGCGGACCGCACCGGCAAGCGCTTCAAGCGAGCGCTTTTGCAGGTCGTCACTGACGATGCCGCCGATGATGCGGGCGACCGTGGCGGCGACGAGGTCCGTCACGCGCGCCTCCATGGCATCAATGCGCAGCGAGACCGCCTCGCCGACATCGCCGCCGAAGCTCTCGAGAAAGGCCTTCGCTTCCTCGGCATTCGCCCGGCGTTCAGCGTCCATCGCTGCTTCGTGGGCAGCCGCAAGCCGCTCGCCAAGCGCTGCCTCCGCCTGGGCGACCGCTTCGGCGATCAGCGTGCCGATATCGGCTTGAGGCACGGCTGCTTCCGGCTCGTGCTCGGCGGCGGCCCTCGGCTGGCTGACACGTTGCGGGCGCGGGCCGAAATCCGGCAGGAGATCGAAAAGGGCTAGGGAAGGCATGGACTACACCGCGACTTCCTGGGCCGCCCATTTGCGCAGGATCTGCGCTGTGCGCTCCTCGTTGAGGTCGACCATGCGGGCAAGCCGCTCCTGCGGCGCGGGCCTGATCTTCTGGCGCAGGTCGTCGAGCGGCGTGGAGCCGGCCCGCACGCCCGGCAAGGCGCCGACGGCCGAGCCGGCTTCGGCGGAAGCCGTGCCCTCTGGCGTCGGCAGCGAGCGCTGGACCTCGTCGAAATTGGGACCGGCTATGGACGGCGTCGCCTTTGCTGTCAGGGCCGCCGCCATCGGGCGCAGGCCGAAGAAGGCCACCAGGAACACCACGACGATGAAGGCGCCGGCATTGATCAGCGTGCCGGCGTGCTGGCCGACGGAATCGAGCATTCCGGCCTGCGGGACCGCCTCGCCGTCGAGCCCGTCGATGAACTCGACCGCCGAGACGTCGATGACATCGCCGCGCTTGTCGTCGAAGCCGGTGGCAGAGGTCACCATCTTCTGGATGTCGGCGACGCGCTTGGCGATCTGTTCGGGCGTGGCGTCCTTGCCCAGGATCGCCTTCAGCCGATCCTGGTTGACGACCACGGCGATAGACATCTTGGTGACGCTGTAGCCGTTGGAGACGGTGGCGATCTTCTTGGAGTTGATCTCGTAGTTGGTGATCTCTTCCCTGCGGTCGTTCTGCGAGGAGGATTGCGGACCCTCGGTGGCGGTCGTCTGCGTCTCGGGCAGGTTCTGCTCGACGCTGGCCGGCGTTGAGGCCTGCTTCTGGTTGTTGTTCTCGTTGGCACGCACCGACTGCACCGAACGCTCGACGCGCGACTCCGGATCGAAGATCGTCTCCTCCGTCTGGCGGGTATCGGTGTTGACGTCGGCCTTGACGCTGGCGCGGAAATTGTCCGGGCCGAGATACGGGGTGAGGGCGCGCCGGATGTTGTCGCCGATCTGCGCCTCGACGGTTTGTTCGACGCCAAGCGTGCGGGCGGCACTTGTGTTGGAGGGATCATCTCCCGCCGCCAGCAGATTGCCGTTGGAATCGAGCACCGTCACCTTGTCGGCCGACAGGCCGGGAACGGCGGCGGCGACGAGATGGCGGATCGACATGGCGCTTTTCTCGGCGTCGATGCCGGCGTAGCGGATGACGACCGACGCGGAGGGCTGCTGCTCGTCGCGGCGGAAATTGGCACGCTCGGACATGACGATATGGACGCGCGCAGCCTTGACGCCCGCGATCGACTGGATGGTGCGCGATATCTCGCCCTCCAGCGCACGCACACGCGTGATCTGCTGCATGAAGGAGGTCAGGCCGAGCGAGCCGACATTGTCGAACAGTTCATAGCCGGCATTGGCGCTGGTCGGCAGGCCCTTTTCGGCCAAGAGCATGCGCGCCTGCGCGGTGGTGCCGGCCGGGACCAGGACCGAGGTCCCGTCGGAGCCGACGTCGAAGCCGATGCCGGCCTCGCCCAGCACGAGGCCGATCTGGTTCACGTCGGCGCGGTCGAGCCCGACATAGAGCGTGTCGTAGGCCGGACGGTTGAGATAGACGGAAGCGACACCGATGACGCTCATCACCAATGCGGCGATGCCCGCCAGCATGGCCAGGCGCTTCACGCCAAACCCGCGGAGATTCGCGATGATGCTCTGGATCTGTTCCGGCACGGTCGACTACTCCCAGCATGACTGTCCGCTGGAACACTAGCCCTCGAAGCTTGTGCGAAAATGAAATCGGGCCGCGCTCGGCGCGCGGCCCGTCAACCTTGAGGTGAAGACGTCGAGTGGGCGGTCAGCTCTTGAACAGCGACAGGATCGACTGCGAGGAACTGTTGGCGATCGACAGCGACTGGATGCCAAGCTGCTGCTGCACCTGGAGCGCCTGAAGGCGGGTCGATTCCTTGTTCATGTCGGCGTCGACGAGCTGGCCGACACCGCGGTCGATGGAGTCCATCAGGCTCTGCGTGAAGGTCTTCTGCAGGTCGATGCTGCTCTTGGCCGAACCGAGGATGGTGGCGGAATCGGTCAGCTGGCTCATGACGTTGTCGATCTTGGTGATCATCTGGGTGATGATGTCGTCGGTCACGCCTGCCGCAGTGATGTCGAGATTGTAGGCGGAAATATTGTCGACCTTGGTAACCGCCCCCGCCGCTGTCTGGCCGGCGGTGTTGGCTGCGATATCCGTTGATCCACCCGCGATCGATGCCGCATAGGCGGTGTCATACAGGGTCTGCGCGGCCGCGGTCGAATAGACCGATGTCTTGCGGTCGAGAATGCCCTGGTTCTTGACCTCGCCGGCAAGACCGGAATCGAAAAGCTTGGTGCTCTCGACATCGATGTCAATCGTCCCGAGCTGGACGGCGCCGGACGAGGTGCGGTTGAACGAGGACACGATCTTGGAGTCGGGCTGGACGCCGTCATTGGCGGCCGACACCTGCTTGGAGATCACCGACAGGAAATTCGAACCGGAGAAGGTGGCGGCGTCGGCAAAGGATTTCATCTGCGCCTGAAGCGCCGTGATTTCGGTCTGCGTCTTTGCCTTGGCGGCATCCGTCTGGCCGACGGTCGAAAGCAGCTTGGTTTTGATCTTGCCGATCGTGTCCAGCACATTGTTCATGCCGGTATAGGCGGTGTCGACCTTCGAGGCGCCGAGGCCGAGCGCATCCTGCACGGTCGAGAGCGCCTGGTTGTCGGAGCGCATGGTGGTGGCGATCGACCAGTAGGCGGCGTTGTCGGAGGCCTCGGAGACGCGATAGCCCGTCGAGACGCGGGCCTGTGTCTGCTCGAGCGACTTGTTGGTGGCGTTGAGGCTTTGAAGTGCAGTCAACGCCGCAGCGTTCGTCATGATGCTCGCCAAGAAACTCGCTCCTTCTCTAAGCCGGCATGCCCACAGGCCTGGTCGGCCTGCCCATCGGCTGCGATCGTGCCGGTCGGGCCGATTCGACAACCTGTCGTAAGCTATTGGTTAACCATAGCTAGCGCGATATGGTTAACGCCCTGTTAAAAGTCAGCTTTCGACAGTTAAGGAACGAGGATTGCGCGGGGCTGGAGCAAACGCAATCGGGCCGCGCTTTTGGCGCGGCCCGATATCTTGGTGCTGTTCGTGGATGGTGAAGGCGATCAGCCGCGGAAGAGCGACAGGATCGACTGCGACGAACCGTTGGCGATCGACAGCGCCTGGATGCCGAGCTGCTGCTGAACCTGCAGGGCCTGGAGGCGGGTCGATTCCTTGTTCATGTCGGCATCGACGAGCTGACCGACGCCGCGGTCGATGGAGTCCATCAGGCTCTGCGTGAACGTCTTCTGCAGGTCGATACTGCTCTTGGCGGCGCCGAGCGTGGTGGCGGCGTTCGTCATGTCCTTGAGCGCGGCGTCGACGACGTTCATCATCCCCGAGATCTGGTCGTCGCTGAAGCCTTTGCCCGTTGCGGAGTCGAAGATCTTCAGGCTGGCGACCGAATAGGTGTCGCCGGCCGCAACGGTAGCACCAGCAGCCGGAGTAGCCGCCGTGGCGGTGACGCTGCCGTCGGTGCCCAGACGCGCGGCGTCGAGGATGCCCTTCGCGGTGCCGGCCGTGGTACCCGCCTCGTACAGCTTGGTGCTTTCCACGTTGACGTCGATCGTCGAGATCGATACCGCGCCGGAAGCGTCACGGTTGAAGGCCGAAACGATCTTGATGTCCGCCACGGACGTGCCCGTGCCGCTGTCCACGGACAGCATGTTGGTGCCGGAGAAGCTGGCGCCGTCGGCATAGGCCTTCAGCTGCTTCTGAAGGGCGGCGATTTCGGTCTGGGTCTTTTCCTTGTCGGCATCCGTCTGGCCGTAAGAGGCGGTCAGCTTGGTCTTGATCTGGTTGATGGTGTCGATCGCGCTGTTCATGCCGGTGTAAGCGGTATCGACCTTCGAGGCGCCGAGGCCGAGCGCGTCCGAAACGGTCGACATCTGCTGGTTGTCGGAACGCATCGTGGTGGCGATCGACCAGTAAGCAGCGTTGTCCGAAGCCTGGGAAACGCGATAGCCCGTCGAAATGCGGGCCTGGGTGGTTTCGAGGTTCTTATTGGTGGCGTTCAAGCTCTGCAACGCGGTCAGCGCCGAGGCATTGGTCATGATACTGGCCATGTCTACTCGTACCTTACTTTTTACAGGTGTTTTTTGACATACCGGATTGGCCGGTATGACGGAGCGGCATCATGCCAATGATCTGTCTGAGACCCGATCACCCGCCATCTGCGGGGAATATGGCGACAAGTCCCTACCAAAGGACTAAACCGGACGGTTAATCGAAAAATATTGTCGAAAAAAACGGGAGGGCGCGGCCGGCGCCCGGCGCGATCAGTTGAAGGAGCGCACCAGGCTGCCGACAAGCAGGTTCCAGCCGTCGATCAGCACGAAGAACAGGATCTTGAACGGCAGCGACACCACCGTCGGCGGCAGCATCATCATGCCCATCGCCATGGTGATGGTGGCGACGATCAGGTCGATGACCAGGAACGGCAGCACGATCAGGAAGCCGATCTCGAAACCGCGCCTGATCTCGGAGATCATGAAGGCGGGCACCAGGATGCGCAGGTCGACGGTTTCCTTCGCAACGGTCTGGCCGCGTTCGCGCGCGAGGTCGGCGAACAGGTCGAAGTCCTTGTCGCGCACATTGTGCAGCATGAAGGTGCGGAAGGGATCGGAAATCTTCTCGAAAGCCTCGGTTTGGCTGATCTGGTTGTCCATCAGCGGCTTGACGCCGGTATTCCAGGCCTGGTCGAAGGTCGGCGCCATGACATAGAAGGTCATGAACAGCGACAGCGAAATGAGGATAAGGTTCGCCGGCGTCGACTGCAGGCCGATGCCGGCGCGCAGGATCGAGAAGGCGATGACGAAACGGGTGAAGCTTGTCACCATGATCAGCAGGCCCGGCGCCACCGAAAGCACGGTGAGCAGGCCGAACATCTGGATGATGTAGCCAACGGTGGTGCCGTCGGCCTTGCCGATGCCGCCGAGGTCCAGTTGCTGGGCCGTCGCGATCGATGTGGCGGCGCCGAGCAGCGCCGCGGCAAGAAGAAATTTCTTCATTCGAGCAGCAACGTCCTGATGAGTACCTGCTTGGCATGCCCCTGGCTGCGGATCGAGGCGCGCTCCTCGATATCGGCCTTCAGGTGCTGATAGCCGCTGGCTCCTTCTATCTGGTGCATCTTCAGGGTGCGCACGAAGGCCAGAAGATCCTGATGGATCTCATCCGACATTGCCGGCGGCTGCGGCGCGTCGTAGACCACCGACACTTCCATCCTGATCCAGGTCTCGGCGGGCGAGGCGATGTTGGTGGTGATCGGCGCCAGCGCGACGAGTGACGGTCCCGTGCCGGGCTCTTGCGCGTCGGCGGGCTTGGGTACCTTGCCCTCGTTTTCCGGCGCGACGGGTACCGATGCCGGTGGCCCCACACCCTTGAGATAGCCGCCGGACAGCCAGCCCATGCCGATGGCGGCAGCCGTCACCAGGAGCAGCATGGCGCCCTGGACGGCAAGGGAAGGACCCTTGCGAGACGGAACCTGTTCGACGCTGGCCACGGTGCTGCGGTCTCCAATGCCCTAGAACGGAAGAACCTGGTCGAGGATCTGCTGGCCGTAGGCCGGCTGCTGGACCTCGCTGACGCGGCCGCGGCCGCCATAGGAGATGCGCGCCTCGGCGATGCGTTCGTAGGAGATGGTGTTCTCCGCGCCGATATCCGACGGGCGCACCATGCCGGCGATGGTGAGCACCCTGAGCTCATAATTGACACGCACTTCCTGCGAGCCCCTGATCATCAAATTGCCATTGGGCAGGACTTCGGTGACGACGGCAGCAACGTTGAGCTCCAGGTTCTCCGAGCGCTTGATCTCGCCGTCCGCATTGGTTTCGGTGCTGGAGCTCAGGCCGGCGTCGCCCTTGCCGCTCGTGCTCTTGTCTTCCCATCCGAGCGTGACGTCGTAACCCAGCTTGCGCGAGGCGGTGCGGCTCCTGTCGTTCTGGTTCTTGAAGTTGGCCTTGTCGTTGAGCTTGATCCTGACGGTGAGAATGTCGCCTTCGCGCAACGCCCTGGGATCGGTGAACAGCCGGCTCTGGCGATCGTCCCACAGCGAGAATTTCTTGACCGGCGCCGCAGGCGGCTCGGGATAGCTGTAGGGCGAAGCTCCTTCATTGCCGATGCCGGAACCGACCGGCGACAGTGAAGGCTCCCTGCCGATCTCCTTGAGATTGGTGCCGCAGCCGGACAAAGCTGCGACCGCGCACAGGATGAGCGTTCTGCGGATCATGACGGATCTACCCTTCGGGCTGCGCTGGCCATGATGCCGGTGAGCGTCGCCGCCGCCTTCTGGTCCATTTCGTTGAGGATGACGCCGGCCTTGCGCGAATCGAGCTTCATCAGGATGGCCGCGGCGAGATCGGCATTGACGATGGCCAGGCGCTCGGCCGCCGCGTCGGGCTTCATGCCGGCATAGATCTTGACGACGCCGTCCTCGGCCCGGGCCAGGAACACCTCGCGCCGCTTCAGCCAGGTCTCGTATTCGGCCCGCTTTTCGTCCAGTGCCTTCATGCGTTGGTCGATGCCGGCCTGGAGCTGTTTCAACTCCTCCGCCTGCAACACGTAGCGGCGGTCGCGGGCGGCGTCGGCTATGTTGGAGCAGAAGCGCTCGATCTCGCTTTGGTCGGGAGCCTTCTCCCGGGCCAACAGCTGCGGCGCGGGTGCGGGCGGCGCCCCCGGCAGGACCTGGCGGACGGCTTCCTCGGCATGCACGCCGCTGGAAAAGGCCGTCAGAGCGCAGGCCGCGAACAGGATCGCGGCGGGGCGGCGTCCTTGATGGAATGAGAGGGAGGAGATCATCGGCATCGCCTATTGGAGAACCAGATCGGCTTGCAGAGCGCCGGCCGACTTGATGCCTTGCAGGATGGCAATGATGCCGTCGGGCTTCACGCCGAGGCGGTTGAGGCCGGAAACAAGGGTTTGCAGGTCGGGGCCGTCGAGCACGGCGACGCGTGCGTCGGGCCGGCTGGCGTCGATGGCGGTAAACGGCTCGACGGCGGTTTCGCCCTTGGAGAAGGGTTCGGGCTGCACGACGCGCGGCGCTTCGGTGATGCGCACCGTCAGCGTGCCGTGGCTGATGGCCACGCGCGAGATCTTGACGTCGTTGCCGATGACTATGGTGCCGGTGCGCTCATCGATGACGACGCGGGCCGGCGTATCGGATTCGACCACCAGGTTCTCGATCTCGGCGTAGAAGCGGGCCGCCGAGACGCTTTTCGGCCGTCTGATCTGCACGGTGCGGGAATCGCGCTCGGCCGCCACGCGCATGCCGAAGCGCTGGCTGGTGTAGTCATTGATCGCGTCGGCGATGCGAATGGCGGTCGAGAAATCGGGATTGCGCAGCTGCAGCGTCAGTATCGGCTGGTCATCGAACTCGGCCTTCACGGCACGCTCGATGATGGCGCCGTTCGGCACGCGGCCCGCGGTCGGGACGCCTTGCGTCAACTGCTCGGCCTGGCCCTGGGCGGTGAAGCCCGAAACGATGACCGCGCCCTGGCCGACGGCATAGATCTCACCGTCCGCCGCCTTCAGCGGCGTCATGATCAGCGTGCCGCCTGCGAGCGAGGTGGCGTCGCCCATCGAAGAAACGTCGATGTCGATGCGCGCGCCCGACTGCACGTAGGGCGGCATGTTGGCGGTGACGATGACGGCGGCGACGTTCTTGGCGCGCGCTCTGCCGCCTTCGGTGGCGATGCCGAGATTCTCCAGCATGGCGCGGATCGACTGTTCGGTGAACGGCGAGTTGCGCAAGCTGTCGCCTGATCCGGCGAGGCCGATGACCAAGCCGTAGCCGACGAGCTGGTTGTCGCGCGAACTCTGCAGCTGCGCGACGTCCTTGATGCGCGAGGCGACCTGGCCTGGCGGCAGCGAGCTTGGCCCGGGCGAGACGCGGAACATGCGCGTGGTGGTGGCCGGATCATATTCAGGATCGTCATAGACGCCGCCATTCCTGGCGGCGAGTTCGCGCTTGGCCTTGGGCGTGAGGCCGTCGGCCAAGGCAGGCTGCAGGCCGAGCGTGGCCGCAAGCAGAAGAGCAAGCGGACGCATCATGAAGCGCTGACCTGGATGGTTCCGTCAGCCATCACCGTGCCGGAGAGAATTTTCCCGCTGTCGCTGTTGCGAACCTTGATGAGATCGCCGGCCGAGCCTGGCTGCAAGGTCACGGCGGTGGCCGATATCGTCAGTCCGCCGGCGATGAAGAAGACCTGCACGGCTGCGCCCTGCTCGACCAGCCAGGCGTCGCGAATGGCGGCGGCGGGGATGTAGCGGCCGGGCAGCAGCGTGCGCTTGGCGATCTTGCCCTGGAGTTCCTCGGCAAGGGTCGCCACCGCGTCGGGCTTGTGCTTGCCGGGGATGAGAGTCACCTGCTTGAGGGCCGCGAGCTCGATGGTCTCGCCGGGATAAATGACCCGGTTTGGGATCAGCACGACCTCGCCGGCAGGCTGGCTGCTGGCGATCTGCGTTGCCGACCGGTTGGCCGCATCCTGCGCGAAAGCCGGCATGCCGCCGGTCACCAGCGCAAGGACGAGCGCCGTGCGGCGGAACGCGGAGCAGGAGACCGGACCGGCCATTGTCGTTACCTGATGTTCTTGGAGACGACCGAGGCCATGTCGTCGGCGGCCTGGATGACCTTGGAATTCATCTCATAAGCGCGCTGCGCCGAGATCAGTTCGGTGATTTCCTTGACCGGGTCGACGTTGGAGGCCTCGAGATAGCCTTGCTGGATGGTGGCGAAGCCTGGATCGCCGGGCACGCCGGCATTGGCCGGGCCGGAAGCGGTCGTTTCCTGGAACAGATTGTCGCCGAGCGGCGCCAGTCCGGCTTCGTTGGCGAAGTTGACGATCTGGAGCTGGCCGAGATTCTGCAGGTCGGTCTGGCCGTCGATGCGGGCGAAGACCTGGCCCGTCTTGTTGACGATGACCTCGACGGCGTCGACCGGGACGTTGATCGCTGGAATGATGCTGGCGCCGTCCACCGTCACCAACTGGCCTGTGGCGTTGGTGTTGAAGGCGCCGGCGCGGGTGTAGAGCGTGCCGCCATCGGCGCCTTCGATCTGGAACCAGCCCCTGCCGGTGAGCGCCATGTCGAAACTGTTGCCGGTGCTGGTCAGTTCGCCCTGGGTGTGGACGTTGCGCACGGCGGTGGTCTTGACGCCGAGGCCGATCGAGACGCCCTCCGGCACCAGCGAAGCGTTGGAGCGGTTGGGCACGCCTTGCGTGCGGTCGACCTGGTAGAGCAGGTCGGAGAATTCGGCCCGCGCCCGCTTGTAGCCGGTGGTGTTGATGTTGGCGATATTGTTGGCGATGACTTCCAGATTGGTCTGCTGGGCGTTCATGCCGGTGGCGGCGATGGCGAGTGCTTTCATGGCCGAACTCCTCAGATGCCCATGCGGCTGACTTCGAGATAGGCCGAGACCACCTTGTCGCGGATGGCGACGGCGGTCTGCAGCGCCTGCTGGGCGCTCATCACGGCATCGACGACCTGACGGGTGTCGGCGTCGCCCTTAAGCGCCTGGACCGAGACCTGCTCGGCGTTCTGCAACGTGTTGACGGTCTTTGTGGCCGCCTGGCTCAGCGCCTCGGCGAAGGAGGTGCCGAGGTTGCCTGCGCTCGCGGGCGCAACGCCGCCCTGAAGCAGCTCAGTCGCCGTGTCGCCAAGTCCAGGCTTCAAGTTGAGCGCGCCGATGCCGTTCACGATCATTGGTTCCTCATCAGGTCGATGGTCATTGAAATGAGATCGCGCGCCTGCTTCACGACTTGCAGGTTAGCCTCGTAGGAGCGGTTGGCCTCGGTCATGTCAGCCATTTCGATCAGCACGTTGACGTTGGGCATCTTGACGTAGCCCTTGTCGTCGGCGGCCTCGTTGCCGGGTTGGAATTCCACGGGAAAATCGCTGGGATCGCGGTCGATCGAGTTCACTTCGACCGTTGAGCTGCCAGTGGTCCGGTCGAGCTCCGAGACGAAGCTGAT
Organism: Mesorhizobium sp. B2-6-4; assembly: GCF_006441495.1. NCBI lineage: Bacteria > Pseudomonadati > Pseudomonadota > Alphaproteobacteria > Hyphomicrobiales > Phyllobacteriaceae > Mesorhizobium > Mesorhizobium sp. B2-6-4. Next base: position 87,536 of record NZ_VFUE01000008.1, on the reverse strand, counting down.
GGTCTTGCGGCGATAGGGGTCGGAGCCGGGGGTGGTGCCGGTCGACTGGGCATTGGCGAGGTTTTCGGAAACCACGCGCAGCCGCTCCGACTGGGCGCCGAGGCCGGAGGCTGCTACTTTGAGGGCTGCTGTGAGCGCGTCCATGGTCAGCTCTTCACCGCCATCATCATCATCGAATGGAATGCCTTGACGATTGCCGTGTTGAGCTCGAAGGAGCGGCGCACCTCACCGGCCTTGAGAAGCTGGTCCTCGAGCACGACGGTGTTTTTTGACGGCATGACGACGCCGTCGTCTTCCTGTGGCTTGATCGCGAAACCGGCATTGGTCGCGGCGCTGCCGAGGTGTCCGGCCTGTGTCGTCTGCAACGACACCGCCGCGCGGTCGAGCACCTTTTCGAACGGCTCGACATCGTTTGCCGTATAGCCCGGCGTGTTGGCGTTGGCGATGTTGCCGGCGACCGCCGACTGACGCACGGCCAGCCATTGCGCCTGCTTGGCGGCGAGATCGAAAAGAGAAACGGGCTCCATGGGAATCTCCGGGCGTGTGCCCAAAGACTAGGCCGCCAGTCTTGCGCGGACCTTGCGGGCGGACGCAACCGGCAAGCGCGGCGAACTTATCTGGAAAGCTCGATCACCTGGTTGGCGCTGGTGACCATCACCCATTTGCCGTTGCGTTGCTCGATCGACGACACCTTGTTGGAATCCGGCAGTATCGAGCCGCGCTGGACCATCCACAGCCCGGTGTCGTCCTCGATCATGGCGCGGCCATTGGCGACGTGGACCATGCGGAATTTGGTGACGTCGGCTGGAAAGGGCTGGTCATCTGGTGCCGGGGCGGCGCTGGGATCGCCCTGCACGGTTCCGGTGGCAAGCAGGTCGATATTGGCATTCGGAACGTCCTTGGCCGTCAGCGGCGCGCTGCGCTCGGCAACCACGCCGCCGCCCTCGCGTCCAGAATTGGTGCCGGTGCCGCCGAACTTGATTGCCTGGACGCCGAACTGTTCCTGATTGAAGAAGATATACCAGGGAAACAGCGCGCAGATCAGGCCGAGCGTGATGCCGAGCGCGGCGATGACGAAGTCGCTGCGCCGCCCGGCCTTCTTGCCCAGCCTGGGAAACGCGGTCTTGGGCGGCTGCGGCCATTGCGGCGCCGCGAAGAGCCCGTCGATGGCCGAGTTGCGGCTGGCTTCTATCTCTTCTTCGGCTTTCGCCTCAGCGATCATTTCGCGCAGGATGCGCTCGGTATGCTGGAGCTCAGTCCCCTGGTTCGGCATTCTGCTTTCCCTTGAGATGGCGGGCGAGATCGGAGAACGGATCAGCGGACGGGCGGTCCTTGGGCGATTGCATCAGCGCCTCGTAGATCAGGGGTACCTGGCGCACCGCCATGTCGAGTTCCACGTCGGCGCCGCCCTGGTAGGCGCCAAGCAGGCGGATGTCGCGCGTGTCCTCGAAGCGGGAGATCATCGACTTCAGCCGCGTCACCAGCGCGCGCTGCTCGACGCTCCAAGCCTTGCCGGCCAGGCGTGATATGGACGACAGCGGATTGACCGGCGGATAGCGGCCCTGTTCGGCGATCGCGCGGTCGAGCACGACATGGCCGTCAAGGATGCCGCGCACGGAATCGGCCACCGGATCGTTGTGGTCGTCGCCGTCGACCAGCACGGAAATGATCGCGGTGATCGATCCTTTCCCTTCCACTCCCGGCCCGGCGCGTTCGAGCAGCTTCGGCAGCTCGGTGAAAACCGAAGCGGGATAGCCGCGCGCGACCGGCGGCTCACCCGTTCCCGTCGCCACTTCGCGCAGGGCGTGGGCAAAGCGGGTGATCGAATCCAGCACCAGAAGCACGCGGTGGCCCTGGTCGCGAAAATGTTCGGCGACGCGCATCGCGGTGTCCGGCGCGCGCCGGCGCATCATGGCGCTTTCGTCGCTCGTGGCGACGACGGCTACGGTCTTGGCCAGGCTGTCGCCGATCGTGTCCTCGAGGAATTCGCGGACCTCGCGGCCGCGTTCGCCGATCAGCGCCACGACCACGGTGTCGAAGGCGTCTGCGCCGGCGAGCATGGCCAGCAGCGTCGACTTGCCGACACCGGAACCGGCAAAGACGCCCATGCGCTGGCCGAAACAGAGCGGCGTGAAAATGTCGATGATCTTGACCCCGGTCATGAAGGCGGTGCCGACGCGCTGGCGCGCCATGGCGCCGGGCGTGGCGGCCCCGGACATGCCGTCGCCCCTGATCAATGGCGGGCCACCGTCGATCGCCCGGGTGAGCGCGTCGATCGTGCGGCCGCGCCACGAGGCATGCGGCGCCACGGCGAGCGGACCGCGACGGAAAACGGCGTCGCCTATGCCGGCATCGGCACTGCGTTCGAAGGGGGCCACGACAATCTCGTCGCGGCTGATCTTGACGATCTCGCCGCGGCGCGTGCCGGCATGGCCGCGCTGTTCGACAAGATCGCCCAGCCTGGCGAAATCCGAAAGGCCGCGCACCTTGTAATGCGTCGATGTGACTTCGGTGACGAGGCCGCCGCGTTTGAGCAGTCCCTCGGCATCGCTGAAGCGCCGCCATATCCGCTCCAGCGCGGCAAGCCGGTCTTCCGGCGTTGGCTGGGGCAGTCTTTCGGGTGCGCGCAGGGTTGGCTGGTCGAGCGACATGTTACTTCGAGCCGAGCGTCTTGATCGCCTCGTCGGTGGAGGAATCAGTCTGCCGCATCAGGGCGGCGGTGTTCTCGAAAGCGCGCTGGACCATGATCAGCCGCGTCATCTCCAGCACCGGATTGACGTTGGATTCCTCGACGAAGCCCTGGGCGACGCCGATATCGGCGCGATCGGTCACCGGCTCGGGCGTGCGCGCCGGCACGATGCCGGAATTGCCGTAGCGCACGAAATTCTCACCCGGATCGAAATTGTACAGGCCGATGGAGCCTACCAGCTGATCGTTCTGGCGCAACGATCCGTCGGCTCCGGCCTTGGGCGGGCCGTTGCGGGGGTCGAGCTGGATCGGTGCGCCGCCGGCGTCGAGCACGGGATGGCCCTCGACCGACATCAGCTCGCCATTCTCGTTCATCGAGAAGCGGCCATCGCGGGTCATGACGGTGCCGACCGGCGTCTCGATGGCGAACCAGGCGTCGCCCTGTATTGCGAAATCGAACGGATTGCCGGTCTCGGTCAGGGAGCCATGGGCGCCGGAAAGGTAGGTCTTGCCCGAGGAGGCGAAGGACACGGATTTCGGCCCGGTGCCGGACACCACGTCCTCGAACTTCACGCCGGTGGCGCGAAAGCCGACGGTCGAGGCGTTGGCGACATTGTCGGCGATCGTGTCGAGCCGACGCTCGAGCGCGATCTGCGAGGAAAGGGCGACGTAGAGACTGTCCCGCATGGTCAGAACTTCAACTTCTGCATGGCCATCATCAGGTCGGTGGAGATCCCCGCCGTGACCGGCTTGGCGAAGAGCACGCTGATCGACGACACGGCTGACGAGGTCGGGTGGTTGATCTCGTACATGGAGGTGAAGCGGGTCAGGAACTTGCCGAGCTTTTCGGGGTCGGAGAAATCGGAAATGTCGAGCTTCTGCTCGAACAGCTGCGCCTGCTTGTCGACATCGGCGGTGGCGAAGGAATCGGGCAGGCCGAGCACGGTGCGCACCACACTGGCAAGAGCGGTGTCGGCGAGCACATTATACCAGCTGGTGATATCAGGCGCCTTGCGCTGGAAATAGAGCGCCAGCCGTACGCCCTCGTTGGTTTGGCCGGCATCCTCCTCCAACGTCTGGCGCATGTATTTGTCGACGGTCGGCTGCTGTGCCGGATTGGTCGTGGTGGCCGCTTCGCCGTATTGTTCGAAGTTGAAGGCGGAGGCGAGCCCGGCATAGGCTTTGTTGGTCATCTTGTTGGCGACGCTGTCGGGGTCGCGGACGCCACCGGCCAGAACGCTGCGGATGAGATCCTTCCTCTCTGTCGCCGGATCGAGCGCGTAGGCCGAGAGGGCATAATTGTACAAGCGGCTGTTGGCCATCAGATCGTCGATGGATTTCACGTTCGTGATGTTGGCCAGATAATATGCGGTCTCCGACTTGATGTAGTCCGCATTTGGCTTGATCAGGCCAAGCGCCGACCCTGTCGTGTAGATTTTCGGCGTATCGTTCAGCACTGCGTCGCGCGTGGTCGTCTGATCGCCATATTGGGCAAAATCGAAGGCCGTGACAAAGTTGGCGTATCGTTTATCGGTCAGCTTGTTTGCAGGGCTGTTGGGATCGCTCACGCCGCCCTCGAGCATGGCGCGGATCTGCCGCGGGGTTTCGGTTGACGCATCCAGTCCATAGGACGCCATGGCGAATGTAAGCAGGCGCTTGTCCGCCATGAGGTCGTCAATCGACTTCACCTTGGAAACGTTTGCCGCGTAGTAGTCGGCCTCGCCCTTGACGTACTGCGCGCTCGGCTTGACCAACGTCAGCCCGGCTCCGGCCATGTAGCCCTTAGGCACCGCCTGCTGGACGTTGTCGCGCGTGGTCGTCTGGTCGCCATACTTGGGGAAGTCGAACGCAGAGACGAAGTTGGCGTAACTCTTGTCGGTCAGCTTGTTGGCGGGACTGTTGGGATCGCTGACGCCACCTTCGAGCATCGCCCTGACCGTTGCGGCCGGTTCGGTTTCGGCGTCGAGCCCGAATGCGGCCATCGCGTATGTCAGCAGGCGGCTGTCGCCCATCAGGTCGTCGATCGACTTAACCTTGGAGATGTTGGTGACATAATAGGCGGTTTCGCTCTGATAGTAAGAGAAGCCCGCCTGCGAGGCGCCGATCTGGACTTGCAGCGCATAGTTGCCGGTCACCAGCTGCTGCGACTTGTTGTAAACGGTGGTATTGGCGCCGTTGGCTGCGAAGTTGAAGGCGCTGACAAATTCGGCGTAGCGCTTGTCGGTCAGCTTGTTGGCGAAACTGTCGGGGTCGGAAACGCCTTCCTTGAGCGCCTTGACCATGAACGCCTTGGCGTAAGCCATGTCCTCCAGGCCGTAGGCCTTCATGGCATATTTGAACAAACGGTCATTGTTGACGAAATCGTCGATCGATTTCACCTTGGTGATGTTGTCCAGATAATATTTGGTGTCGCGATCGACCGTCGGCTGCTTTTCGATGCGGTCGATCGACTTGTCGATGTCCCTGGTGATCAACTGGTAGCTGGTATAGGTACTGAGCAAGGACGCGCCTCCGGCCGAAGCTATGCCAGCACAATAGACTCACTTCCTTGCGCGAAACTGAATCGCGCCAATCGGCTCGATGCCGCTCCGATTCAAGCCTCACACAAGGCACGGGGACTATCCCTTGCAGCTGACTTGAAATGCGGAAGGACCTCTCGTGGGCATTCTGATTGGACTGGTGGTGACGCTCGGCTGCGTCCTTGGCGGCTTCATGGCCATGGGCGGGCATCTGCATGTGCTGATGCAGCCTTGGGAAGCGGTGGTCATCTGCGGCGCCGCACTCGGCACCTTCCTCGTCGCCAATCCGATGAAAACGGTCAAGGACACCGGCAGGGGCATCCTCGAAGCCTTCAAGCAGGCCGTGCCGAAGGAGCAGGATTATCTGGAAACGCTCGGCGTGCTGCACAGCCTGATGCGTGAACTGCGTTCGAAGTCGCGCAGCGAGGTCGAGGCGCATATCGACAATCCCGAGGAATCGGCGATCTTCCAGGCATTCCCTACCGTGCTGAAGAACCACGACCTGACGCATTTCATCTGCGACTATTGCCGGATCATCATCATCGGCAACGCCCGTTCGCACGAGATCGAGGCGCTGATGGATGAGGAAATCCAGACCATCAAGTCCGACAAGATGAAAGCCTACCACGCGCTGGTGGCGGTCGGCGACGGCCTGCCGGCGCTCGGGATCGTCGCCGCCGTGCTCGGCGTGGTCAAGGCGATGGGCGCGCTCGACCAGTCGCCGGAAATCCTTGGCGGCCTGATCGGCGCCGCCCTCGTCGGTACCTTCCTCGGCATCTTCCTGTCTTACGCGGTGGTCGGGCCCGTCGCCACCAAGATCAAGACGGTGCGCGAGAAGAAGAATCGCCTCTACATCATCGTCAAGCAGACGTTGCTCGCCTACATGAACGGCGCCCTGCCGCAGGTGGCGATCGAGTTCGGCCGCAAGACCATATCGTCCTATGAGCGGCCGACCATCGACGCCGTCGAGCAGAGCACGATGAACACCGGCTCCGCCGAGAAAAGGGCCGCCTGAGCGATGCGCGACAGATCGGTGCCGACATTGTCATGACCAGTCCCGGCAGTCCCTCACAAGCGCGCTCGCTGATCATCGAGCGCCTGGTCGGCGACAGCGGCGAGGCCGCCCAGGTCATCGGCACCGGCCGGGGCATCGCAGAGCGCGCTGCGCCGCTGCTGCAGAAGAGCCTGACCAGTGAGCTTGGAGTTCCGGTCACCGTCGATCTCAGGGGCGTCGAGGTCAGCCGCGTCGCGGAGGCCCGCTCCCGTGCCGGCGATACGTTTGCCATGACCATCGTTGCGTCAGCCACGTCCTCCGATGCCATGACCCTGGTGATCGATGCGCCGGCGATCGCGGTCACGCTTTGCACGCTGTTCGGCGGCGACCCGGAGATGCCGGCATCGCCGATAGAGCGTGATCTGTCGCAGATCGAGGTCGATGTTTCGACCATGATGTTCCAGCAGGTCGCGCAGGCACTGAACGGATCGGGACGACGGTCGCTCGACCTGCGCCTGCCAGTGCCGCGGGCGATGTCGGGCACCGAAGCCAAACGACACGTGTTGCGCGATGGCGCTGCAATCCGCATCGTCTTTGGCATCTCGACGCCGGCCGACAGCGGCACCGTCACGGTTACGATGCCGCAGCGCGTCGTGCTGGCCAGCCGGGACAGCGCTGCCGCCGGCGGCGAGAACGATCAGGGCGCCAGCTGGCGCGCGCGCTTTTCGGAAGAAGTGATGCGCTCCACGGTGGCGCTCGAGGCGACCATGCCGCTGGCCCGACTGACGCTCGGCGATCTTGCCGATTTCGAAATTGGCCAGATCATCGAATTCGAGGAAACGGCGCAATCGCAAGCGCGTCTCGGCGCGCGCGGCAAGACGCTGTTCGTATGCGAGTTCGGCAAGCTGGGACAGAATTACACCGTCCGGATAAAGCATCCCTATGATGCCGGACAGGATTTTATCGACGGGCTCATGCCGGCTGGTGCCGGGCACGCCTGAGCTTTTGGAGACGATGCATGGCCAAGACCAAGGCAGAAGCCGAAATCGACCAGCCGGACGAGCAGCTCGACCGCGCCATCGAGGAATTGCGCGGGGTTCTGCATGAAGAGGAACAGCGCCCCGATATTGCGTTCAAGGCCGCGTCCGCTGCCAATTCGAGCGTCATCATGAACATCCCGGTCGACGTCCAGATCATCCTCGGTAGCACCGAGATGCCGGTGTCCGACCTGATGGCGCTGCAGAAGGGCTCCACGGTGGCGCTCAACCGCCGCATCGGCGAACCGGTCGACGTGGTGGTCAACGGTCGCAGAATAGCGCGCGGCGAGATTACCGTGCTCGAAAGCGACCCGTCGCGCTTCGGCATCAGGCTGACCGAAATCATCGCCGGCACGAAGGGCGCCTGAAGATGCGTCGCGGGTCTTGCCGGCGACAGCGGGAGCGAAAGGCATGACGACGTCCCTTTCCCTGACGCGTCCGCAGAAGGCGGCCGCCATACTGGTGGCGATGGGCAAGCCGTCGGCCAGCCGCCTCTTGAAATTCTTCAAGCAGGAGGAATTGAAGGCGCTCATCGAGGGCGCCCGGCTGCTCAGGACCATTCCGCAAGGCGATCTCGAGCGCATCGTCGCCGAGTTCGAGGCGGAGTTCACGGAGGGGGCGGGACTGCTCGATTCCGCCGACAGGATGGACACCATCCTCAATGAATCGCTGTCACCGGAAGAGATGAGCGCGATCATGGGCGACAAGAAATTCGAGGTTGCGCCGGAAGGTCCGCCGCCGATCTGGCCCGAGCTCGAGAAGCTCGAGCCGGTGCGGCTTGGTGCTTTCCTGGCCGGTGAACATCCGCAGACTGCGGCCATGGTGCTGTCGAAGCTGGCGCCGCAGGCGGCGGCGAGCGTGCTGTTGACGTTGAGCAAGCCGACGCGCGGCGAGATCATCAAGCGCATGGTGACGATGGCCAATGTTCCCGATGCCGCCAGCAGGATCGTCGAAAACCGGCTGCGCACCAGCGTGCTGGCGGAAACCGCGACCAAGGATACATCGGCCGGACAGGCGCGCGTCGCCAGCGTTCTCAACGAATTGGACAAGCCGCTGCTCGAGGAGGTCATGCAGGACCTGGAGGCCGCCGGCACGCCCGATCTCGACGGCGTCCGGGCTCGGCTGTTCGCCTTTGACGATTTGCCGCTGCTTACCCAGAAAGCGCGCGTGCTTCTATTCGACGGGCTGTCGACCGAACTGGTCACGCTGGCGCTGCGCGGCACTTCGGCGATTCTTGCCGAAGCGGCGCTGTCGGCGATCGGCGCGCGCTCGCGGCGCATGATCGAAGCCGAACTCGGACAAGGATCCGAAGGGGTTCCCCTCGCCGACATCATGGCGGCGCGCAAGACGATCGTGACGACGACAATCCGGCTGGCGCGCGAAGGCGCGTTCGAGCTTCCCGCGACCCAGAACGCCGCCGCCTAAGGCCGGATCATGGCAGAGGCGGTCGACAAGGATTCCAAAACCGAAGAAGCGACGGAAAAGAAGATCCGCGACACCATCGAACAGGGCAAGCTGCCCCATTCGAGGGAGACCGCGCTCCTGGCCTCCTTCGTCGCCATACTGGTGTTCACCGTCTTCTACGCCAAGGATGCCATTGTCGATCTCGGCATGTTCCTGTCGATGTTCCTGGAGAAGCCGGAAGCCTGGCCGATGGACACCGAGACCGACGTCATCGCGCTCTACAAGATCGTCATGCTGGAGGTGGGCCGTGCCATCCTCAGCCTGCTGGTGCTCCTGACCATCGCCGGCATCGGCGCCTCGGTGTTCCAGAACATGCCGCAGTTCGTCGGCGAACGCATCAGGCCGCAGCTGTCGCGCATCTCGATCGTCAAGGGCTGGAACAGGCTGTTCGGGGTGCAGGGCTGGGTCGAGTTCCTGAAGGCGCTGGGCAAGGTGGGCTTCGCCATCGTCGTGCTCGCCTTCACGCTGTCCGAGGATCACCGCAAGCTGCTCGCCGGCATGATCACCAATCCCGTCGCCTTCGGCCTCGTCATCCGCGGCATCGCGGTCGACATACTGGTGGCGATCGTCTTCGTCATGGGCCTGATCGCGGCGATCGACATCGTCTGGTCGCGCTTCCACTGGAAGCAGGACCTGCGCATGAGCAAGCAGGAGGTCAAGGACGAGTTCAAGCAGTCCGAGGGTGACCCGATCGTTAAGTCGCGGCTGCGCTCGCTGGCGCGCGACCGCGCTCGCAAGCGGATGATGACGGCGGTGCCGCGCGCGACGTTGATCATCGCCAACCCGACGCACTTCTCGATCGCGCTTAAATATGTGCGCGACGAGGATTCGGCACCGCTGGTGCTGGCCAAGGGGCAGGATCTGGTGGCGCTCAAGATCCGCGAAATCGCGCGCGAGCACAACATCCCGATCTTCGAGGACGTGGCGCTCGCCCGCTCCATGTACAAGCAAGTTTCGGTCGATAGTGTGATCCCGTCGCAATTCTACCAGGCCGTCGCCGAACTGGTGCGGATCGTCTACTCGAAAAAGGCTGAGCGCAGACAGATTTCATGAACCGCCAACCGCACGCCAACTCCCGCGAGATCATCGTCGCCAGCGCCATCGAGCAAGTCGTGGCGGAGCTCAGGCTGATCGATGTCGCCGATTATATCGCCTTCATCCGGCTGGAGCATTTCGCCTGCCTGTCGGACCTGGTCGATTCCGCGGCGGAACTGTTCTTCAAGCCGGGCACGCTGAGGCTCGGCCATGGCGGCGAGGCGCATGTCGACTGGAGCGGTAGCCCGCGCATCGTGCTCGATCTCGAGCTTCGGCCGCCCGGCGTCGCCGTCTATTTCCAGCTGACGCTGAGCGAAAAAGGCGCCTCGGTCGCGGTCAACTACGTGTCGTTCGAAAAGCCCGGCGAGGACCCCGAGCACAACACCGCCCTGCTCGAGGCGGTGGTCGAACAGGCGCGTATCCGCAAGGTCGAGCCGCTGGCGTTCTAACTATTCGATCAGGCCGAGCCGCAGCGCCTTGGCGACCGCTTGGTTGCGGTTGACGGCGTTGAGCTTCTGGGTCGACTGGGTGAGATACTGGTTGGCAGTATGCACCGACAGTTTCAGCAGCCGCGCTATCTCCTCGCTGGTATTGCCGTTGGCGGTCAGCTTCAGGCATTCGAGCTCGCGTTTGGAGATCGCGCGCGTCTTGCCGACATCGCCCGGCCGCATGCGGGCGACAGCGGCGAACAGCGAAAAGCAACGGGCGTGGATTTCATAGAGCGCGTCCTGCGGCAGGGCGATCTCCGAGCCGAGGAAGACGACGAGGCCGCACTGGCCGCGATCGGCGTGGACGGGAAAGGCGATGCCGCTGCTGCCGGGCGCCAGCGGCGCCATCTGCTCGGTCCAAGCAAGGCCGCCGAACATCTCGCTCATGGCCGCCACACCGTCATCCGTCCACCAGCGCGGTTCGGTCGAGATCCTGCTATGGCGCACGATCTCCTCGCCATTGGCGCCCGAGATGAACTTGGTCGCCACCGATATGCCGGGATAGTCGGAATCGAAGCACGGCACCAGCCGCGCCCGCTCGAGCGACGGGCTGACGAAGAACAGGCCGAAGGCCGAGGCATTGATGTCGACGGCGATCCAACGGCAGCGCCGCACAGCATCGGGAATGGTCACGGCGTGATGCGTTTCGGAGCCGAGCGAGAAGGCACCGAACGGATTGCGCTGGTCGTTGAAAAGGGCCTCGGCGGCCTGCTTGACGTCGGCCTGTTTCAAATGATGCCGCTCCTGATCGCCGTGGCGATGGCCATCGCGCGGTTGCTGGCCGCGAATTTCTGGATGGCGTGGGTGATGTAGCTGTTGACGGTGTTGGAGGACACGCCAAGGATGACGGCAACCTCGTCCGTGGTCTTGCCTTCCGAGACCCAGAACAGGCATTCGCGCTCGCGGTCCGACAGCGGATCCTGCATGGCGGCGGCGGCGATCAGTTGCGGAATATGCGAGAGCGCATAGCAGCACTTCAGCTGCGCCTTCATCAGCGCTGGCTGGTCGATCCGGCCGGCGGCTGCCGCCGAGAACAGCGCGAACAGGCGTTGGCGGCCGACATTCAGCCTGAGCGAATAGATCTCGGCATGGCCGAGCACGTCGAGCAGACGTGCCTCTTCGCCGGAGACCAGCCCCTCGGCTTGTGGTGCCTGCGCCGACACCAGCGGCCTTGGACGCATGCCCGGCGCAACGGTGAGCGCGCCCTGGGCAAGGCCAGCGATCAGCCGCTTGCCGATCAGTTCGATGGCGTCGAAAATCCAGTTGGACGAGACGATGCGCGCGTCGTTGCGGTCCTGATCGTGGACGATGGCGACCAGCATATAGCTGTCGGCACCGATCTCGGCGGTCAACTCCATGAAAAAGCTGGTGAGATCGCCGCGCGACGTCAGGCGCGAGCCCAATGTGTCGGATTGAAGAAGCGCGGCGGGACTGCTCATTTGCTGTTTTTGGCCGGAATCGATGCTGACGTCCGGATGCTGGAGAGCCAGCCGCCGAACCTGAAAACGCGTTACATTTACGAGACACACACAAGCGCGGGGTCGCGCCCGATCAGACGGAATCCATTCAGGGAACGCGAAGCCGTCCGCGTCTGGCGCCGGAATATTCCGGCACGTGAGACTTTGGGTGGTCGCCGCGCCCCCCGAGGACCGGCTGATTCGGGTCTAATCTACCCGTAGATGAATCTGACATCAAACGCGATTTGACAAAATCGAATCGAGTGCACTCAAGCCGCGACTCAGGCGCCGATTTTCGCGCGTTTCGGTGCGTGAAAATGTTCGAGCCGTGCAAGCCAGTCTTCTCGGCCGGGGCTGTTTCAGTCGCGCCCACCAAGGGGCTAGAGGATGTCAAAGAGCGGCTGACGCCGCCCTTTTTCGTGTTTCCCTGAAAGCTGCCGCGCTGTGGGCAGCCGGTTTCACCGGTCCTCGAAGCCGGTCAGGACGCCGACGGCATTGATGCCGATTTCCTCGACGGCGTAGCCGCCTTCCATGACGAACAGCGTCGGCAGGCCGAGCCTGGCGATGCGGCGGCCGATCATGGGATAGTCCGACGACTTGAGCTTGAACTGGCTGATCGGATCCTTCTCGAACGTGTCGACGCCGAGCGAGACGATGACGACGTCTGGCGCGTAGGCGGCGAGCCTGGCGCAGGCGTCTTCCAGCGAGGCGCTCCAGGCGTCCCAGCCGGTGCCGAACGGCATGGGATAGTTGATGTTGAAACCTTCGCCCGCGCCGGCGCCACGCTCGTCGGCATGGCCGAGGAAGAACGGATATTCGACCATCGGGTCGCCGTGCAAATTGAGGACCTGCACGTCGGCGCGGTCGTAGAAGATCTCCTGTGTGCCGTTGCCGTGATGATAGTCGACATCGAGGATCGAGATGCGGCTGGCCCCCTGGTCGCGGAACCACTGCGCGGCAACGGCCGCGTTGTTGATGTAGCAATAGCCGCCCATGAAGCCGGCTCCGGCATGGTGGCCGGGCGGACGGCAGAGCGCGAAGGCGGAGGCTTCGCCGGCCTTGACCAGGCCCGCGGCGGTCAGCGCGACGTCGTAGGAGGACTTGATCGCATCCCATGTTCCTTCGACGAAGGTGGCGCCGCCGTCGAAGGAATAATAGCCGAGCAGGGCGTCGACGCGCTTGGGCGGCACGTCGCCGCGCAGGCCGCGTGTCGGCCAGGTGAAGGGCATGGCTGTGCCTGTGTGGCCCTCGGCGATCCATTGCGGCCAGACCGTCGGCAGGAAATCGACGTAGTCGGCCCTGTGGATGCGCTTGGCGGCGGCAAGATCATGCTCGGCCGGCGCGATGATCGGCCCGAGTTTCTCGCTGTCGACCCGCGCCTTGATGAACTCGGCGCGCGAGGGTTTTTCGAAACCCGGCACGATCGCCGATGTGACCAGTTCCATCTGGCCGGCGTGGCCGGCGTGAAGCGGCGAATAGACAGTCTTCATGAAATTCCTCTCGAATGCGAAATCAGTCAAGGTTGAGATAGGGGGTCACCAGAGCGAGCCACATGGTTTCGACATCGTCCTCGATGAGGTCGTATGTCCGGCGATCCCTTTTCAGGCCGACAAGACGGCAGGCGTGCCCGACCTCCATCATCAGCAGGCCGAGCCGGCTGGCGACCTTGTCTTCGAGAGCCGGGTTCACGTGCCGCAGCCATGCCGCATAGAGGGCGATGATCTGGTCGTCATATTCGTTCTGGATCGGCCTCAGGTCGGCGTTGCCTGAAATCGCCTCGATCACCGGCATCAGGCTGGCATTGTCGAGATAAAGCCTGGAGGTGTCCGTGAAAAGCCTGCGTACCTCCCGCCGAAACTCCTCCCGGTTGGTGGGCGGGTCGACCCTGATGCGCCTCGCGATCACTTCGGGAAAGGATGACAGCCAGCGCCGGGCGAGGTCCAGGAGAATGGCTTCCTTGTTGGGGAAGTACTGGTAGACCGAACCAACCGACAGGCCCGCGCGCTGCGCTATGGCGAGCGTCGTCGGCGTCCTTGTGCCTTGCTCGCGGGTCAGGATCAGCGCCGCGTCGAGGATCCGGTCCACCACCTTGCTCGACCGTTGTTGGCGCGGCTGCTTGCGCGGTTCGAGCGCTATCCTGGTTTTGCGATCGAGACTGCGCTTCACGGCTTGACGTCCTCGTTCCCCGCCCAGTCCCAACATCGGCGCAGAGTGTTGTCCACAATACATTGCAAATTCCGCATGTTGACAAACGCGAATGATTAGTCGCATTCTTTTATCCACGCTGACTTGGGGATAACAAGGGGAATTTCGAAGACAGCGCGCCGGCATCATCTTTCCCCATCGCCCCTCCCGCGGAGCGGCAGCTCGTGGGCAGTGGTTGTCGGTCTCAGTCAAAAGCGCGGAGTCGCGATGTCTGTCACGGGTGCGGGTCACAAGGCGGATCTGATCGTCATCAATGGTCGTGTGTTGACCATGGACGATGACAATCCGACCGCCGAAGCCGTTGCCGTCAAGGATGGCGCCATCGTCGCTCTCGGCAGCCACGCCTCCATCGAAGAGTTCAAGGGACCGGCCACCAGGGTCATCGACGCCAGGGGCGGTTCGGTGATCCCGGGTTTCATCGAAGCCCACATGCATCTGTTTTCAGGCGCGGCCGAGCTTGCCCATCTCCAGTTGTCGGGCGTCCACGGTTTCGAGGCGCTGCAAAAGGCGATCCGCGACTACGCGTCGACGCACCCCGATGCCAAGATGCTGGTCGGACAGGGCGTCGACTACACCGTGCTCGACGACGAGCGAGTGACGCGCCATCATCTCGATGCGATCCTGCCGGACCGGCCCTTCGTCATGGCCGCGCCCGATCACCATACGATGTGGGCCAACAGCAGGGCGCTGGACATGGCCGGCATCCTGAATGGGCGCGCGCTTAGCCCCGGCAACGAGATCGTCATGGGCGACGATGGCCTGGCCAATGGCGAATTGCGCGAGGGCGAGGCTTTCGGCCCGGTGCTCGATCTTGCCGGCGAGGGCCGGGTGCGGCTCGGGCTGGCGACGGGCGGCGAGCCAAACCCGATGCCATCGGCGGAAGAACGCGCCGCCGACCGCGACATCATGCGGCGCGGGCTCGCCTGGTGCGCGCGCCACGGCATCACCTCGATCCAGAACATGGACGGCAATCTCTACCAGCTCGAATTGCTGGCCGAGATCGAGGCCGAGGAGGGTCTGCCCTGCCGGGTACAGATACCCTTCCACTACAAGAATTTCATGACGCTCGACATGCTCGACAAGGCCTCGGCGATGGCCGAGCGCTACAATGGCGAGTGGCTGTCGTCAGGCATGGTCAAGGTGTTCTACGACGGCGTGCTCGATTCCTGGACGGCCGTCATGATCGAGCCCTATGCCGACCGTCCCGACTGGGTGGGTGAACCACTGTTCACGCCCCAGCAATTCATCGATCTCGCCGTCGCCGTCGACAGGCGCGGCCTGCAGATCGCCGTGCATTCGATCGGCGACGGCGCCGTGCGCGCCGTGCTCGACGGCTACGAGGCGGCGCAAAAGGCCAATGGCAAGCGCGACAGCCGGCATCGTGTCGAACATATAGAGGTTATCGCCGCATCTGATGTGCCGCGTTTCGCGGAACTCGGCGTCATCGCCTCGATGCAGCCGCCGCATCCGCCCGGCGCCATGGATTTTCCGCTGGAGCCGACTGTGTCGCGCATCGGACCGGCGCGCTGGCCGCTGAGCTATGCCTGGCGCACCCTGAAGAATGCCGGCGCGCATGTCGTGTTCGCGTCGGACTGGCCGGTGTCGCCGATCGATCCGATCCTGGGCATCCAGGCGGCAGTAATGCGCAAACCCTGGGCATCAAGCGATCCGGACCAGAGCTTCTCGCTGCGTGAATCGCTTGCCGCCTACACGGTCGAGGGCGCCTATGCCGAATTCGCCGAGCACCGCAAGGGCACGCTGAAGCCAGGCTATATGGCCGATCTGGTGGTTTTGTCGGCTGACATCGAAAATACTATGCCGGCCGACCTGCACAAGGTGCGCCCGGTAACAACGATCTGCGGCGGCAAAGTCACCTACCAGGCCTGACATGGCATGCGGCTTGCCTGCTGAAATGGCGGACTGAAATGACCGACTGAACTGTGATTCAATGCCGGACTTGCCAACCCACCGGCCATGTGGTCACATCCAATAGGGGAAAAGCTCCGCCAGCAAGAGCGGGGTCAACAGTGAGGCGTAATCGTGCCGGACAAACCGGATCGGAATGCGATTGAAGTAGTAAACGTCAGCAAAATTTTCGGATCGGGTGAGGGGCAGGTCGCTGCCCTCGACACAGTCTCGGTATCCATCCGCGAAAACGAATTCTTCACACTGCTGGGACCATCCGGCTGCGGCAAGACCACCTTGCTGCGGCTGATCGCCGGCTTCGACTTTCCAACCGCCGGCGAAATCCTGCTTTACGGCCAGGACATCGCGCCATTGCCGCCCTTCAAGCGGCCGGTCAACACCGTCTTCCAGTCCTATGCGCTGTTCCCTCACATGACGGTGGCAGACAATATCGGCTTCGGCCTGGAGATGCTGGGCAAGCCCAAGGCGCAGATCAAGGCGCGCGTTGCCGAGATGCTGAAGCTGGTCAAGATGGAGGCGCTGGCGGGCCGGCGCACCGGCCAGATTTCCGGCGGCCAGCAGCAGCGCGTGGCGCTGGCCCGGGCGCTCGCGCCGCAACCGAAGGTGCTGCTGCTCGACGAACCGCTCTCCGCCCTCGACTACAAGCTCCGCAAGGAGATGCAAATCGAGTTGAAGCGGCTGCAGCACGAGACCGGCATAACCTTCATCTTCGTCACCCATGACCAGGAAGAAGCGCTGACGATGTCGGACCGCATCGCGGTGATGTCGTCGGGCAAGATCCTGCAAGTCGGCTCGCCGTGGGATATCTACGACAAGCCTGCCGAACGCTTCGTCGCCGACTTCATCGGCGAGACCAATTTTCTCACCGCGGGCATATCAGGCACCGGCAACGGCAAGGCGCGCGCGACGCTCAAATCCGGCACAACCATCGAGGCGACCGTCGCCGAAGGCTTCCAGCCGAAGGACAACGCCACCGTGGTGGTGAGGCCGGAGCATGCCAAGCTGACCAAGAGCAAGGGCGATCTGGCGGGCACGGTCGACAACATCGTCTATTTCGGCACCGACACGCATATCCATGTCCAGCTCGACAGCGGCGAAGCCTTCACCGTGCGCCAGCAGAACACGCGCAGCGCCGGCTGCGGTTTCGAGCGCGGCGACAAGGTCGGCATCCTGATCGGCAACGACGCCGCGCAAGTGCTGAGGGACTGATGGCCACCGCCGAAGAAGTCGCCAAGGCAGCGGAGCGGCGCGACGTCCGCGCCCGCTGGTTGCTGTCAGCGCCGGCGCTGCTGGTCATTCTGCTCGCCGCGACCGGCCCGTTGCTAATCGTGCTCGTCTATTCGTTCCTGACGCCCGGCGCCTATGGCGACGTGAAGTGGCAATTTTCGCCGGAAGCCTGGGTGTCGGTGTTCATGGAACGCGACATTTTCGACGACACGCTGTCGCTGGCGGCCGCCCACGTCACCATCTTCCTGCGCTCGATCAAGCTCGCGGTGGTGACGACGCTGGCGACTTTGGCGCTCGGCTTCCCGACCGCCTATTTCATGGCGACGCGCAGTGAAAAGACCAGAGATCTCTGGCTGTTCCTGATCACCATCCCGTTCTGGACTAACCTTCTGATCCGCACTTTCGCTGTTCTGCAGATCATCCGCAACGAAGGCATCGTCAATACCATCCTTCTGAAGCTCGGCATCGTCTCGGCGCCGGTGCAGATCCTCTACACCGACACGGCGATCCTGATCGGCATGGCCTATGTCTACCTGCCGCTGATGGTGCTGCCGATCTATGCCAGCATGGAAAAACTCGATTTCCGGCTGGTCGAGGCCGGCTACGATCTCTACGCGACACGCTTCAAGGTGCTGCGCAAGATCATTTTCCCGCTGGTCAAACCCGGCGTCATCGCCGGCTCCATCCTGGTCTTCATTCCGGCCCTCGGCGCCTATGTGACGCCGAGCGTGCTTGGCGGCGGCAAGAACATGATGCTGTCCAACCTGATCGAATTGCAGTTCGGACAGGGCCGCAACTGGCCGCTTGGCTCGGCGCTGTCGATCACGGTCATGATCATCGTCATGGTGGCGCTGCTGGCCTATGTGCGCAACGCCGGCAAGTCAGGGGTGCGTCATGGCTAGCAACTTCTCCATCAAGCACCAGCCGGGCTTCACCGCGATCGCGGCGACCTGTTTCGTGGTGCTCTATCTGCCGATCATCGTGCTGGTCATCTACGCCTTCAACGCGGCGAGCTCGACCTCGGAATGGGGCGGGTTTTCGCTCAAATGGTTCCAGTCGGCCTGGCAGAACACGCAGGTCATCGATGCGACGATGCGTTCCTTCCAGATCGGCGCCATAGCGGCGGCCCTTGCCACCATCTTCGCCACAATGGCCGCGCTCGCCACCACGCGCACACCGCCCTATCCCGGGCTGACCTTCAAATACGCGGCCATCAACCAGCCGCTGATGGTGCCCGAAATCGTCACCGGCGTGGCGCTGCTGATCTTCTTCTCGCGCATCAAGATCTTCACCGGCTATTCCGGCCTTGGCTACCTGATCGCCGCGCATACGGCGTTCTGCATCCCGTTTGCCTACCTGCCGATCCGGGCGCGGCTGGAGAATATGGACCTGACGCTGGAACGCGCCGCTGCCGACCTCTATGCGACGCCGTGGAAGACCTTCCGCCGCATCACGCTGCCGCTTTTGTGGCCCGGCATCCTCGCCGGCCTGATGCTGGCTTTCGTCATCTCGCTCGATGACGTCGTCATCACCGAATTCGTCAAGTCGGGCGGCCAGGACACGCTGCCCACCTACATGCTCGGCCAGATCCGCCGCGGCATCACACCCGAGATCAACGCGATATCGACCGCCTTCCTGCTGCTTTCGGTCGCGATCGTCACGTTGTTTTTCTTTGTCAGCAGGAAACGAGACTGAAACCGATAATGGGAGTTAAAACGATGAACTGGAAGACAACGGCGTCCGCCATGGGGTTGGCGTTGCTCGCTTCGACGGGCCTTGCCCGCGCCGACGGCGTGCTCAACATCTACAATTGGGGCAATTACACCAGCCCCGACGTGATCAAGAAGTTCGAAGCCAAATACAACGTCAAGGTGACCATCACCGACTACGATTCCAACGATACCGCGCTTGCCAAGGTGCGCCAGGGCGGCACCGGTTTCGACATTGCCGTGCCTTCGCAGACCTATGTACCGATCTGGATCAAGGAAGGCCTCGTTCAGGAAACCGATCCGGGCAAGATGGAGAACTTCAAAAACGTGGCGCCGGAATGGGCCAATCCTGAGTTCGATCCGGGCCGCAAATACACGGTTCCGTGGGCCTGGGGCACGATCGGCGTCGTCGTCAACACCGACGCCTACAAGGGCCCGGCCAACACGTGGGGCATCATCTTCAACACGCCCGACGAGTTGAAGGGTAAGGTCAACGTCGTACCGGAGATGGGCGACGTGATGTTCGCCGCGATCAAATATGTCGGCGGCCAGCAATGCACCAACGACAAGACGGTGCTGAAGAAAGTACGTGACCTGCTGGTGGCGGCGAAGCCGAACTGGATCGCCATGGAATACAACACCATAGAGAAGATGGGCGCCGGCGACTTCAAGGCAACCAGCGACTGGAATGGCTCGGCTTTGCGTCAGCGCCTCGCCAACCCGGCCATCCACTTCAATTATCCGAAGGAAGGCTATGGCCTGTGGAGCGACAACGTCGTCGTCCTGAAAGAGGCCAAGAATGTCGAGAACGCCAAGCTGTTCCAGAACTTCATCATGGATCCGGAAAACGCGGCCGGCCTCTCGGCCTTCCATCGTTACGCCAATGCCATCGCCGGTTCGGACAAATACATGCCGGCCGACATGAAGGACGCGCCGGAAGTCGTCATTCCGGCCGACGCCAAGCCGCTTGGCGAACTGCAGCAGATGTGCGCACCAGAGACGCAGGAACTCTACACCAAGATCTGGACCGAACTGCAGAAGTAATCGCCGCATGACGGACCCGGCGGCACATGCCGCCGGGTCTTTTCCGTTTCCGGGAATGGCTTTCATGGACTCCTATCGCAACAGCGATCCGCGGCCGCCGATCATGCAGGGCTCGCCGCCCGCCATGGTGTCACCAAGGCTCGACTGGGACAGGCCGCCCTGGAACCGCTGGGCTTTCCAGCACATCAGGGAAATTCTGCCGACCGTCGAAGTCTGGCGCGGCAATGGCCACCGTCACCGCCTCGAACGCGCCGAGGTCGATCTCGACGGGCTGCCGGTCGAGGACAGCGATGGCAAGGCCTCGACGCTCGCGGGCCTGCTCGACGAGACCTACACGGATGGTTTCCTGGTGCTCAAGGACGGTAACATAGCCTATGAACGCTACTTCAACGGCATGGACGAGCGCACGCTGCATCTGTCGCAGTCCATGGCCAAATCGGTCACCGGCTCGGTGTTCGGCATACTGGCCGGGCGCGGGCTGGTCGATCCGACAAAACCGCTTGCCGACTACCTGCCGGAGCTGAAGGCAACCGGGTGGGCCGGCGCCAGCGTCCAGCACGTGCTCGACATGACGAGCGGAGTGCGCTTTTCCGAGGAATATACCGATCGCTATTCCGATATCGGCCAGGTCGATGTCGCCACCGGCTGGAAGCCGGTGCCGCCGGGCAGCGACCCGGACTTTCGCTGGCCCGCGCACATGTTCGAGCTGATCCTAGGCTTGAAGGACATTGTTCGGCCACATGGGGCGGCATTCGAGTACCGCTCGGTCGAAACCGATGTGCTCGCGTTCATCCTGGAGCGGGTGACCGGCAAGCGGCTGGCGCAACTGGTCTCGGAAGAACTCTGGCAAAAGCTCGGCGCCGATGAAAGCGCCTGCTTCACCGTCGACAGCGCCGGCTACGCGCTGGCCGATGGCGGCTTCAACGTGACGCTGCGCGATTATGCCCGCTTCGGCCAGCTGATCCTCGACAATGGCGGTGGCATCGTGCCTGCCGATTGGATCGAGGCGACGCGCAGCGGCAGCCACGGGCCGGGCTTCAGTCCGAGCCTGCCAGAGGGCAGCTATCGCAACCAGTTCTGGATCGAGGATCCGCATTCGCGGGCGCTGATGTGCCGGGGCGTGTTCGGGCAGATGATCCACATCGACTGGAATACGCGGATGGTCGTGGTCAAGCTTTCGAGCTGGCCGGATTTCAGCAATGTCGCCTATTCCATGGCGACGCTGAAGGCCGTGCATGCCATCGCCGCCGCGCTGAGCTGAACCCCCCACAAGAAATGACCTGGAAGGAAATGCTATGACCGGCAAGACCGCGTTCGAGAGCAAATACGGCTTCCGCCGCAACCAGGTGCTGCTCGGCAATTGGCGCGAAAACCCGTTCAACCGATGGTCGTTCCAGAACGTCGGCGAGCTGGTGCCGAGCGCGCGTGTCGCCGCCCTGCCGGTCAACGAGGCGCCGGCCGAGGATTTCGGCGGATTGCTTGACGAAAAGGTCGCGCTGGCAAGCACGCCGGAAACCGTCGCCGCTTTTCTCACCCGCTCGCACACGGACGCGCTGACCGTCATGAAAGGCGGCAGGATCGTCGGCGACTGGTTTGCGCCGCATATGGATTTCGGCGCCCGCCACATCATCTTTTCGATCAGCAAGTCGGTGACCGCGATCATGGCCGGCATATTGGAAGGCGAGGGCGTGTTCGATCCGGAAGCGCCGGTGACGGCCTACATGCCGGAAGCCGGCGGTTCGGCCTATGGCGAGGCTACCGTGCGGCATGTGCTCGATATGAGTGTCAGCCTCGATTTCGAAGAAGCCTATCTCGATCCCGAAAGCGCCTTTGCCCGCTACCGGCGCGCCACCTTGTGGAACCCCGGCGGCGGCACGGAAAGCCTGCGTGAATTCCTCCTGACGCTGCAGCGTCTCGCCGAGCCGTATGGCCAGACCTTCCGTTACCGGTCGCCCAATTCCGACCTGCTTGGCCTGCTGCTCGAACGGGCGTCCGGCCAGCGCTTCGCCGACCTGATGCACGAGAAACTGTGGCTGCCGCTGGGCGCCGCCAGCGAAGCTTCGGTGGCGGTCGACATGGAGGGCACGGCGCGCACTGCCGGCGGCATCTCGGTGACGCCGCGCGATCTGGCGCGCGTCGGCGATATGATGCGGCAAGGAGGCACTGCGAATGGCCGCCGCATCGTGCCCGAGGCCTGGGTGCGCGACACCACGGTAACCGGCGGCAGTTCTGAAGCCTGGCAGCGTGGCGCCATGCTGCCGCTGTTTCCCAAGGGCCGCTACCGCAACAAATGGTACCAGACAGGACATGAGAACGGGGCCTATTGCGGCATCGGGATCCATGGCCAGTGGCTCTATGTCGACCCCCGGACGGAAGTGGTGATCGCCAAGATGTCGTCGCAGCCCGAGCCGGTCGACGATCCGCTCGATCTCGAGATCGTCGCATTCTTCGAAGCGCTGAGCCGGATGGTCTGAGCGGCCGCAACATTAGGGCGCGCTTTCCTGTGGACCTCTGTCGCCGGCGAAACCGCGAAGGTTGGCGGGCAGGATATCTGCGCCTATGGTCGCCGCTCTTTTCGAGAAGAGCAGGAACGGCATGGCATCCGACATCAAGCGCATCGCAGCCATTATCGCGACCGAGATTACAGCGCGGCCCGAACAGGCTGCCGCTGCCATCGGGCTGCTCGACGAAGGCGCGACCGTGCCGTTCGTGGCGCGCTACCGCAAAGAGGTGACGGGCGGGCTCGACGACACGCAACTGCGCCTGCTGTCGGAGCGTCTTGCCTATCTGCGCGAGCTCGACGCGCGGCGTGACACCATCCTTGGCTCGATCCGGGAGCAGGGCAAGCTGACCGACGAGCTTGAAACCAAGCTCGCCGCCGCCGTCACCAAGGCCGAGCTGGAGGACATCTACCTGCCCTACAAGCCCAAGCGCCGCACCAGGGCGGAGATCGCCCGGGAGCGTGGGCTGGGACCGCTGGCGGAAGCCATCCTGGCCGACCGTTCGCTGGTGCCGGCGGAACTCGCACTGGCCTATCTGACCGAGGACGTGGCCGACGCCAAGGCGGCACTTGAGGGCGCGCGCGACATAGTGTCGGAGCAGTTCGCCGAGAATGCCGACCTGGTCGGCAAGCTGCGAAGCTACATGAAGGAACGCGCCTTCATGCGCGCCAGGGTGGTCGACGGCAAGCAGGAGGCGGGTGCGAAATTCTCCGATTATTTCGACCATGTCGAGCGCTGGGCCACCGTGCCGAGTCACCGCGCGCTGGCGATGCTGCGCGGCCGCAACGAGGAGGTGCTGTCGCTCGACATCGAGGTCGATGCCGACGACTCTTCACCGGTGAAGCCGGTAGAGCGGATGATCGCCAATGCCTACGCCATCGGCGGCAGCCTGCCGGGCGATCGCTGGCTGATGGAGGTCGCAGGCTGGACCTGGCGCATAAAACTATCCCTGCACCTGACGCTCGATCTGATGCGCGACCTGCGCGAACGGGCCGAGGAAGAGGCGATCCACGTCTTCGCCCGCAATTTGAAGGATCTGCTGCTCGCCGCCCCCGCCGGATCGCGGCCGACGATGGGGCTCGACCCTGGCATCCGCACCGGCGTCAAGGTCGCGGTGGTCGACGGCACCGGCAAGCTGGTGGCGACGACAACGGTCTATCCGTTCCCGCCCAGGAACGATGTGCGTGGCACGCAGGCGGAGCTCGCCAAGCTCGTTCGCCTGCACAAGGTCGAGCTGATCTCGATCGGCAATGGCACCGGCAGCCGCGAAACCGAGAAGCTGGTGGCCGACATGCTGTCCGACATGCCTTCCGACGGCGGGCCGAAGCCGCTCAAGGTGATCGTCAGCGAGGCCGGCGCTTCGGTCTATTCGGCTTCGGCGACGGCGGCGGCGGAATTCCCCGGTCTCGACGTATCATTGCGCGGTGCGGTGTCGATCGCGCGCCGCTTGCAGGATCCGCTGGCCGAACTGGTCAAGATCGAGCCGAAATCGATCGGCGTCGGCCAGTATCAGCACGATGTCGACCAGTACCGGCTTGGCCGCTCGCTGGAGGCGGTGGTCGAGGACGCCGTCAACGCGGTTGGCGTCGATCTCAACACGGCTTCGGCGCCGCTTCTGGCGCGGGTTTCAGGGCTCGGGGCGTCGCTCGCAGACGCCATCGTCGCGCATCGCGATGCCACCGGCCCGTTCGCCAGCCGCAAGGATTTGCTCAAGGTCTCCCGCCTCGGGCCGCGTGCGTTCGAGCAATGCGCCGGCTTCCTGCGCATCCCGAACGGCTTCGAGCCGCTCGACGCCTCGGCCGTGCATCCGGAAGCCTACGGCGTGGCCAAAAAGATCGTCGCCGCCTGCGGGCGCGATGTGCGTTCGCTGATGGGCGACAGTGCGGCGCTGAAGGCGCTCGATCCGCGCGTTTTCGTCGACGAGCGGTTCGGCCTGCCGACGGTGCGCGACATTTTGACCGAACTGGAAAAGCCCGGCCGCGATCCGCGCCCCGGCTTCAAGACGGCAACCTTCGCCGATGGCATCGATGACATCAAGGATCTGAAGCCCGGCATGCTGCTGGAAGGCACCGTCACCAATGTCGCCGCCTTCGGCGCCTTCGTCGACATCGGCGTCCACCAGGACGGGCTGGTGCACGTTTCGCAAC
The DNA here is from genome assembly GCF_006441495.1 of Mesorhizobium sp. B2-6-4. Lineage (NCBI taxonomy): Bacteria > Pseudomonadati > Pseudomonadota > Alphaproteobacteria > Hyphomicrobiales > Phyllobacteriaceae > Mesorhizobium > Mesorhizobium sp. B2-6-4. The sequence continues at coordinate 63,095 of NZ_VFUE01000008.1, read as the reverse complement.
TGGCCGACCGTTTCATCAAGGACGCGCATGAGGTGGTCAAGGCCGGCGACGTGGTCAAGGTGCGGGTCGTCGACGTCGACATCAAGCGCAAGCGGATCGCGCTTTCCATGCGCAGGGATGGTGGCGAGGGCGGCGCATCGCGCGGCCCGCGCGACAATGGCGGCGGCAGGCCGGCGCCACGCTCGCCAGCGCCGCAGCGCCAGCCGGAGCGACCGGCGCAGCAAGGTGCGTTCGGCGCGGCGTTGGCGGATGCGCTGAAACGGAAATAGCTACCACGCCAGAACAGCCGGGTCCTTTTCAACCTGGCTCGTCAGCCAATCTCGAAAACTCGCGACCGGCGGATGGCCGCGCTTGTCGTGCGGGACGACTAGATAATAGGCGCTGCGGCTGTGCATAGGCTGGCCGGGCGCGGGCACCAGCTGGCCGCGCTGCAACTCGCCTGAGATGAGGATTTGCGGCAGCAGAGCCACGCCCAGACCCGCCATGCAGGCCTGGGCGGCGGTGCCGAACTGTTCGAACTGCATACCCGGTCCGGTCGGCGCGCTCAGGCCCTGATGCTCAAACCATTCTGTCCAGGCGCCAGGCCGCGTCGCCATGTGCAGCAGCGGCAGACGGCCGATGTCGGCCGGCGTGGCGATGGAGCGCTCGGCGAGAAATTCGGGCGACACCACCGGGGCCACCACCTCCCGCACCAGCAGCGTCGAGTCTGCCTCGGGCCAGTCCGGCAGGCCATAATGGATGGCGGCGTCCAGCCGCTCTCTGGCGAAGTCGAAGCGGCCGACGCGGGTGACGAAGTTGATGGTGATGTCGGGATTGTTGTCGACGAAGTCTGGGATCATCGGCATCAGCCAGCGCGTGCCGAAGGTCGGCAGGATTGCGAGGTTCAGGATGCCGCTATGCCGATTACTCATCAATCCAAGCGCTGCGTCGCGCAATTGGCCAAGTGCCGAACGGACCACTTCGGCGTAGGTTTCGCCCGCCGCCGACAGCCGGACATTGCGGCTGTCGCGCTCGAACAGCCGGCGGCCAAACTGATCCTCGATCAGCCTGATCTGCCGACTGACGGCGCCCTGGGTTAAATCCAGCTCCTGGGCTGCAGCGGTGAAACTGCCAAGCCGGGCCACCGCTTCGAAGGCGGCAAGCGCGTTGATGTTAGGCAAAAGACGACGTTGGACGCTCATGATCTATTCCTAACGCTCATTGATCGGGGAAGCAATTTCGTTTGATTTTTTCAGGCCGTGGGCCGATAAGCCGGGCTTCACCCGTTTTTAAGGATCGAGACGCCATGGCTGCCGACAAGAATGCATTCGTCTGGGAAGACCCGTTCCTGATCGAGGACCAGCTTTCGGAAGACGAGCGCATGGTGCGGGACGGGGCGGCGGCCTTCGCCGCCGACAAGCTCGCGCCGCGCATCGAGGAGGCCTATCTCAACGAAACCTTCGACACGGCGATTTTTCGCGAGATGGGCGAGGCCGGCCTGCTCGGCATCAACATTCCGGAAGAATTCGGCGGCCTCGGCGCCAACTATGTCACCTACGGCCTGGTCGCCCGCGAAGTGGAGCGCGTCGATTCCGGCTATCGTTCGATGATGTCGGTGCAGTCGTCGCTGGTGATGTATCCCATTTATGCCTATGGCTCGGACGAACAGCGCAGGAAGTATCTACCCAAGCTCGCCAGCGGCGAGTGGATAGGCTGTTTCGGCCTGACCGAACCGGATGCCGGCTCCGACCCCGGCGGCATGAAGACGCGCGCCGAGAAGACCGCCAATGGTTACAAGCTTACCGGCTCCAAGATGTGGATCTCCAATGCGCCCGTCGCCGACGTGTTCGTCGTCTGGGCGAAGCTGAAGGGCGAGAACGGCAAGGATGAGATCCGTGGCTTCGTCCTGGAAAAGGGCATGAAGGGGCTTTCGGCGCCGAAGATCGGCGGCAAGCTGTCGCTGCGGGCGTCGATCACCGGCGAGGTGGTTATGGAAGGCGTCGAGGTCGGCGAGGATGCTCTGCTGCCCAACGTGTCGGGGCTGAAGGGGCCGTTCGGCTGCCTCAACCGGGCTCGCTACGGCATTTCCTGGGGCTCGATGGGCGCGGCCGAAGATTGCTGGCATCGCGCGCGCCAGTATGGCCTCGACCGCAAGCAGTTCGGCAAGCCGCTGGCCAGCACGCAGCTCTACCAGAAGAAGCTCGCCGACATGCAGACCGAGATCGCGCTCGGGCTGCAGGCCTCGTTGCGCGTCGGGCGGCTGCTCGACGAAGGCAAGATGGCGCCGGAGATGATCTCGATCGTCAAGCGCAACAATTGCGGCAAGGCGCTCGACATCGCCCGCCAGGCGCGCGACATGCATGGCGGCAACGGCATCCAGATCGGCTATCACGTGATGCGCCATGCGCAGAATCTGGAGACGGTCAACACCTATGAGGGCACGCATGACGTGCACGCGCTGATCCTGGGACGGGCGCAGACGGGGATCCAAGCGTTTTTCTGAGGTTCGGTAGCCGTTTAAGTTAGGTGCAGCGCAACATCCGCTTGGAGAATGACGGCCAGATGTGTCAGGGTTCGGCCAGCTAAACGCCGATCTTCCGGGGCTCCATGGCAATTCTGGCCGCCGTCTATCACCTGACCCATTACAAATACGACCGGCCGGTGGTTCTTGGTCCCCAGGTGATCAGGCTCCAGCCGGCGCCACATTCGCGCACCAAAGTGCTCAGCCATTCGTTGAAGGTCGAGCCGGCGAACCACTTCGTCAATCTCCAGCAGGACCCCTACGGCAATTTCCTCGCCCGTTTCGTCTTTCCCGACCCGGTGAGCGAACTCAAGATCGAGGTCGACCTCGTCGCCGACATGACGGTCTACAACCCGTTCGATTTCTTCGTCGAGGAGACGGCGGAAAATTTCCCGTTCGAGTATCCGGAAGAGACACGCAACGACCTCGCCATCTATCGCACACCGGAACCGGCAGGCCCGCTGCTGTCGGCGTTCCTGAAAACCATCGATACCAGCCCGAAAAACACGGTCAATTTTCTCGTCGACCTCAATGCCCGGCTGCAGCGCGAAATCGCCTATATCGTGCGCATGGAGACCGGCGTGTTCTCGCCGGAGGAAACGCTGGCGGCCGCCAAAGGGTCGTGCCGCGATTCGAGCTGGCTGCTGGTGCAGATCCTGCGCAATCTAGGCATCGCCGCGCGCTTTGTCTCGGGCTATCTGATCCAGCTCAAGCCCGACCTCGTCGCGCTCGATGGGCCGGCCGGTACATCAGTGGATTTCACTGACCTGCACGCCTGGTGCGAGGTCTATCTTCACGGCGCTGGCTGGATCGGTTTCGACCCGACTTCGGGCCTGCTTACCGGCGAGAGCCATGTACCGCTTGCCGCCACCCCGCATTTTCGCAATGCAGCGCCCATTTCCGGCATGGCGAGCTTTGCCAATGTCGAGTTCGGCTTCGACATGCGGGTCGACCGCATCGCGGAGCATCCGCGCATCACCAAGCCGTTCTCGGATGAAAGCTGGCATGCGCTTGATGCGCTCGGCAACAAGGTCGATGCGGCGCTGGCGGACGGGGATGTACGGCTGACCATGGGCGGCGAGCCGACCTTCGTGTCGATCGACGATTTCGAGTCCGCCGAGTGGAACACCGCCGCCGTCGGCCCGACAAAACGCGAAAAGGCCGATGCGCTGATCCGGGGGCTGCGCGAGCGCTTCGCGCCTGGCGGCTTCCTCCATTATGGCCAAGGCAAATGGTACCCCGGCGAAAGCTTACCGCGCTGGACCTTTTCGCTCTACTGGCGCACCGACGGCCAGCCGGTGTGGAGCGACCCGTCGCTGATCGCGCGGGAGAAAAGCGAAGCCGATATCGGTCCGAAGCAGGCCGAGAGCCTGCTGACCGCGATCGCCGGCGAGCTCGGCATCGAAACGTCCATGGTCAGCGAAGCCTATGAGGATCCGGCCGAGTGGCTGCTCAAGGAAGGCAAGCTGCCGGAGAATGTCGATCCGTCCAATTCGAAGCTGGAGGATCCCGAAGAGCGCAGCCGCATGGCGACGGTGTTCGAACGCGGGCTGACCAAGCCGTCGGGCTATGTGCTGCCGGTGCAGCGCTGGAACAGCCAGGCGTCGGGCCAGCGCTGGCGCTCGGAAAAATGGACGACGCGGCGCGGGCGGCTGTTCCTGGTGCCGGGCGATTCACCGGTCGGCTACCGCCTGCCGCTCGGCACGCTGCCTCACGTGCCGCCGGAGCAGTTTCCCTATATCGTTCCGGTCGATCCGTCGCAGCCGCGCGGTGCGCTGCCCGTGCGGGAGGCGATCTTGCCCATGGCGGCTCCGGCCGATCCTCAGGGCGCCGATGAAATGGCACGCCGCCAGCAGGCGGCATCGTTCACGGCCGCGACCGCCCAGCAGGACCGGGTCGAGCAGGAGATCACCGAGATCGGCGGCGCGGTGCGTACCGCGCTTTCGGTCGAGCCGCGCGAGGGACGGCTCTGCGTGTTCATGCCGCCGGTCGAGGCGCTGGAGGATTATCTTGAGCTGGTGGCAGCAGCCGAGAACGCGGCCAAGGCGATCAGGTTGCCAGTGCATATCGAGGGCTACGGCCCGCCGCATGATCCGCGCCTCAACGTCATCCGCGTCGCGCCGGACCCTGGCGTCATCGAGGTCAACATCCACCCGGCTGCCAACTGGCAGGACTGCGTGGCGACGACCACGGCGATCTACGAGGAGGCGCGGCAAACGCGGCTTGGCGCGGATAAATTCATGATCGACGGCCGCCACACCGGCACCGGCGGCGGCAACCATGTTGTGGTCGGCGGCGCGACCCCCAATGACAGCCCGTTTCTGCGCCGCCCCGATCTTTTGAAGAGCCTAGTGCTGCAATGGCAGCGGCATCCCTCGCTGTCTTATCTCTTCTCCGGCCTGTTCATCGGCCCGACCAGCCAGGCGCCGCGCTTCGACGAGGCGCGCCACGATTCGCTCTACGAGCTTGAAATCGCCATGGCGCAGGTGCCGCGTCCGGACCAGGGCAGCCTGCCTTTGCCATGGCTGGTCGACCGGCTGTTCCGCAACCTTTTGACCGACGTCACAGGGAACACGCATCGCTCGGAAATCTGCATCGACAAGCTGTTTTCGCCTGATGGACCGACCGGACGGCTGGGCCTGGTGGAATTCCGCGGCTTCGAGATGCCGCCCAATGCGCGCATGAGCCTGGCGCAGCAACTGCTGGTCAGGGCGATCATCGCCCGTGCCTGGAAGAACCCGCTCGACGGCCGTTTCGTGCGCTGGGGCACGTCGCTGCACGACCGCTTCATGCTGCCGCATCATGTCTGGGCGGATTTTCTCGACGTTCTCGACGACCTCAAGCTCAACGGTTTCACGTTCCGCCCCGAATGGTTCGACGCGCAGCTCGAGTTCCGCTTTCCCTTCTGCGGCGAGGTCCAATATGCGGGCGTCAAGCTGGAACTGCGGCAGGCCCTGGAGCCGTGGCATGTCATGGGCGAGCAGGGGGCCATCGGCGGCACCGTGCGCTTCGTCGATTCCTCGGTCGAAAGGTTGCAGGTCAAGACCGAAGGGCTCAATCCGGAGCGCCATGCCGTCGTCTGCAACGGCCGCATCGTGCCGATGAAGGTTACCGACAACAGGGAAGTCGCGGTGGCGGGCGTGCGCTTCAAGGCGTGGCAGCCCGCTTCGGGCCTGCATCCGGCACTGCCGGTCAATACGCCGCTGGTGTTCGATATCTACGACCGTTGGTCGGGTCGGGCGATTGGCGGCTGCGTCTATCATGTCGCGCATCCGGGCGGGCGCAGCTACGACACTTTTCCGGTCAACGGCAATGAGGCGGAAGCGCGCCGGCTCGCCCGCTTCGAGGCGCGCGGCCACACGCCGTCGACCTATGTGCTGCGCGAAGAACAACCCACGGAAGATTTCCCGGTGACGCTTGACCTTCGGCGTCCGCCAAGACTCTGATCTGACATGGCAAAGGGGAATCACAAGCGGGTACGAGGCAAGGCGCAGATCCATCGCCTGCTGGAGCACTACCAGCCGATCGACGGCGTCGTCGACGAGATGGTCGACGCGTCGGGCAATCCCCGTCCGGCCTGGAAGCATTTCATCGAGGCGCTCGATGATCTCGGCGCCGAAGAACTCGCCCAGCGTTTTGCGCGTGCCGACCAGTATCTGCGCGACGCCGGCGTCTATTACCGCGTCTATGACAAGGCCGGCGCCAACGAGCGCGAATGGCCGCTGGCGCATGTTCCGGTGCTCATCGAGGACGCCGAGTGGGCAGCGATCAGCGCCGGCCTGGTGCAGCGCGCCGAGCTGTTCGAGGAGATCATCGCCGATATATACGGGCCGAACCGGCTGGTCGAGAAGGGCATCCTGCCGGCCGGACTGATCGCGGCGAGCCCCGAATATTTGCGGCCCGTGGTTGGCACTCGTCCGGCCGACGGCCATTTCCTGCATTTCTGCGCCTTCGAACTCGGCCGCGGGCCGGACGGCCGCTGGTGGGTGTTGGGCGACCGTACTCAGGCACCATCCGGCGCCGGTTTCGCTCTGGAGAACCGCGTCGCCACGACCCGCGCGCTGTCGGACATCTATGGCGAGATGCATGTGCATCGCCTCGCCGGCTTCTTCCGGCGCTTTCGCGATGCGCTGATCGGCATGGCCAGGGAAGCTGACGGCCGCGTCGCCATATTGACGCCTGGGCCGCTCAACGAAACCTATTACGAACACGCCTATATCGCCCGCTATCTCGGCATCATGCTGCTCGAAGGCGAGGACCTGACCGTTTCCGGGGGCAGGCTGATGGTGCGCACCGTTTCCGGGCTGATGCCGATCAGCGTGCTGTGGCGACGGCTGGACGCGGCGTTCGCCGATCCGTTGGAACTGCGCTCGGAGTCGCAAATCGGTACGCCGGGCCTGGTCGAGGCGATCCGGCAAGGCAGCGTCTCCACCGTCAATGCGCTCGGCTCGGGCCTGATGGAAACGCGCGCGCTGCTTGCCTTCCTGCCCAAGATCGCGCGCGAATTGCGGGGCGAGGAACTCAAGCTGCCCACCGTCGCGACATGGTGGTGCGGTCAGGCATCCGACCGAGCGCATGTGCTCGCCAATATCGACCGCATGGTGATCGGGCCGGCGCTGTCGACGAGGCTGGCCTTCGAGGACGACGACCAGACTAGGCTTGGCTCCGCGCTGTCGGCCGGGGAGCGGGCGGACCTGGTGGCGCGCATCGAACGCGACGGCGACGCTTTCGTCGGCCAGGAAGCGGTGACGCTTTCGACGACGCCCGTCTATGTCGGCGGCTGGCTGGAGCCGCGGCCGGCAAGCCTGCGTGTCTACCTGGCGCGCACGCCCGAGGGCTGGACGGTGATGCCGGGCGGGTTCGCCCGCGTCGGCCTGTCGCTCGATCCGACCGCGATCGCCATGCAGCGCGGCGGCCAGGCGGCCGACGTATGGGTGGTCAGCGACCGGCCGGTGGAGCGCGAGACGCTGCTGCCACAAGAGGGTGACAGCTTCAGCCGCACCAGGCCGGGCAGCCTGCCCAGCCGCGCAGCGGAAAACCTGACCTGGCTGGGCCGCTACATCGAACGCTCGGAAGACACGGTGCGCATCCTGCGCGCCTATCATGTGCGGCTCGCCGAAACCTCCGACCCGGATATGCCGTTGCTGGCCGACATCAGGGATCATCTCGAACCGTTCGGCATCGATGTCGAAACAGCGATCCCATCGGGGCTGATCGGCACGCTGGACAGCGCCGTCTACAGCGCCGGCCAGATCCGCGACCGTTTCTCGCCGGATGGCTGGCTGGCCCTCAAGGACCTGTCGAAGACCATCCATCAGTTCGCGACGACGGTGGCGCCGGGGGATGATGCGACACGGGCCATGACCGTCATCCTGCGCAAGCTCGCCGGTTTTTCCGGCCTGCTGCACGAGAACATGTACCGCTTTGCGGGCTGGCGCTTCCTTGAGATCGGCCGGCGGCTGGAGCGCGGCATACAGATCGCCAGCACGCTCGCCCGGCTGACCAGTGACAAGGCGCCGGACGGCTCGCTCGACATGATGCTGGAGATCGGCGACAGCGTCATGACGCACCGGCGGCAGTACCCTGTGCAAGCCGGCCGCCGCACGGTGATCGACCTTCTTGCGCTCGATCCGCTCAACCCGCGTTCCATCCTGTTCCAGCTCGAACGGCTGAAGGCCGAGATCGGACTGCTGCCGGCGATCGGTGGCGAGGGGCACATGTCGCCTGCTGCCAAGGAAATCCTGCAGCTCAACACAGCCATCGCCATCAAGGAGCCAGCGGACATGACGGTGAAGGCGCTGAACGATCTCGCCGGCGAGATAGGCGGGCTCTACAGCAGCCTAGCCAAGGCCTATTTCGGATAAGGCGGCGCTCCGGCATGCTCTACGACATCAGGCTTCACCTTCACTATGACTACGCCGCCGTCGCCGGCGGCGGCCGTCACCAGGTGCGCGTGTTGCCGCCGACCATCGACGGCGTGCAGCGCGTCGTCGCAGCGTCGCTATCCTTCGCGCCGGCGCCAAACGAACGCTCGGATTTTTCCGATTTCTTCGGCAACAACATCACCTCGATCGCCTTCCGCGACGCGCATGACGCGCTCGACATCAGGATGAGCGCGCGCGTGGCGGTGTCGCGACCGGAACCCGGGCTCGACGTGTCGCCCGACCTTAGCCGGCTGCGCCGGGAGCTCGCCGCCGTGCGCTCGCTGGCACCGGATACACCGCACCATTTCCTGGCCCCCAGCGGTCACGCCGGCATCGATGCGGCGATCACCGCCTATGCGCGCGATAGCGTCGGCGGCTCGGCCGCCGGTACGGCGATGAACCTCTGCAATCGCATCCACCGCGATTTCACCTATGATGGCGAGGCGACAACCGTGCGGACCCTGGCTGGCGACGCATTCCGGCTGAAGCGCGGGGTGTGCCAGGATTTCTCGCATATCATGATCGCCGGCCTGCGCGGGCTTGGCATACCGGCCGGCTATGTCAGCGGCTTCCTGCGCACCATTCCGCCCAAGGGCAAGGCCAGGCTGGAGGGCGCCGACGCCATGCATGCATGGGTCAAGGTGTGGTGCGGGCGCGATGCCGGCTGGCAGGAGTTCGACCCGACCAACGGCATGCGGGCCTCCAACGATCACATCACCGTCGGCTATGGCCGTGACTATTCGGATGTCGCGCCGATCGTCGGCGTTCTCAAGACCACCGGCGGACAGGTCGGAGAGCAAGCCGTCGACGTTATTCCGGTGGTGCTGGAGAAGACCTGACGTCAGGCCTGCTTGCGCAAAGCGCCTTGCAGGGTTCCGCCCCGGCGTGGGTGGCCGCCGACTTTTCGGACAGGAATGGAACCAGTGCTCGGCCCAGAGGCTTATCTACGGGTGTTTCCGTGGGGCCAGCATGCTGCAGAAATCCGGATTGACTATCGACGGCGAGGCCGCACCAAAGAACGGCGCTCAGATCTCTGCCGAGGATGCCGCACTGAACTATGTCAGCGATACCGAGCCCGGTATCCGCCGACTGAAAGCGGGCAAGGGATTTTCCTACAGGGGACCTGACGGAAGGCCGGTCTCGGATGCCACCCGAGCGCGCATCGAGGCGATCGTTATCCCGCCGGCCTGGACGGATGTGTGGATCTCGCCCGAGGCGGACGGCCATATCCAGGCAACCGGCAGGGATCAGCGCGGGCGCAAGCAATATCGCTACCATCCGCGTTGGGCCGAGGAACGCGACAGCGCCAAATATTCGAGCCTTGTCGCTTTCGCCGAAAGCCTGCCGGAGCTTCGGCGCAGGATCGACAGCGACCTGCGCCGCCATGGCCTGCCGCTCGAACGCGTCGTCGCCGCGATCGTCTGGCTGCTCGACAACACCATGATCCGAGTCGGCAACGCCGCTTACGCCCGCGACAACAAGAGCTTCGGCCTGACGACGCTGCGGGACCGCCATGTCGACATCAAGGGATCGAGCCTGCGGTTCGCCTTCAAGGGCAAATCGGGCAAGGAATGGAAATTGAAGCTGGTCGATCGCCGCATCGCGCGAATCGTGCGGGGCGCGCAGGACCTGCCGGGCCAAAAGCTGTTCCAGTATCTCGATGAGGACGGCAACAGACACCCGGTGCGCTCCGAGGACGTCAACCGCTACATCCGCGAGGCCATCGGCGATGCATTCAGCTCGAAACATTTCCGTACATGGGGCGGCACCATTCACGCCGCGTCGCTGTTCGCGCAAACGGTGCTGCCCGACAGCCAGGCACAGCAGAAACGGGCGATGAACAGCGTCATCGACAGGGTCGCCGAGCGGCTGGGCAACACGCGCGCCGTCTGCCGCCAATGCTATATCCATCCGCAAGTCTTCGAAGCATGGCTGCAGGGACGGCTGCTTGCCGAAATGGCGGAAGCCAACAAGCGCAAACGGTCGATAGACGGTCTCGATGACGAGGAAGCGCTCGTGCTGCGATGGCTGAAGACGCACGAAAGCGGACCCGCGGCAACCACCGGCCGCTGAATCCGTGGCTCCTCGATTTTTTTATCGACGCCGTGTCGGGATCGGTCCTAGTGTTTCGTCCTTTGACACAGAAGAGGACAAACCATGCTCTACGCGATCTTGTGCTATGCTTCCGAAGACGTCGTCTGCTCCTGGAGCAAGGAGCAGGATGACAAGGTCATGGCCAACATCCTCGATGTCCAGCAGAAATACGCGGACGCCGGCCGGCTTGGCCCGGTGGCGCGGCTTTTGCCGACGACGGCGGCGACGACGCTGAGGAAGGTCAAGGGCGAATCGATCGTCATCGACGGGCCGTTCGCCGAGACCAAGGAACAGTTCCTCGGCTTCTACACGCTCGAATGCGCCGATCTCGACGAGGCGGTGGAGTTCGCGCGCGAACTTTCCGAGGTCAATCCGAGCGGCGGCTCCTACGAAATCCGGCCGGTATCCATCTTCAATCCCACTAGGGTCGCCGTATGACCGAACTTGCCTGGATCAGCTCAGCGATCAGCGCCGCTCGCCCGCAGGCGATGGGTGCGCTGCTGCGCTATTTCCGCGACCTCGATACGGCGGAGGAAGCTTTCCAGGACGCTTGCCTCAGGGCGCTGAAGAACTGGCCGCAGAACGGTCCGCCGCGCGATCCGGCGGCCTGGCTGATCTTCGTCGGACGCAACAGCGGCATCGACGCGGTGCGCAAGCGCGCCAAGCAGGCGCCGATGCCGGAAGAGGACCAGATATCTGATCTCGAGGACGCAGAGAGCGACATCGCCGAGCGGCTCGATGGCGCGCACTACCGCGACGACATATTGCGGCTGCTGTTCATCTGCTGCCATCCCGACCTGCCGGCAACGCAGCAGATCGCGGTGGCGCTGCGCATCGTCTCCGGCCTTACGGTCAAGCAGATCGCGCGCGCCTTCCTGGTCGGCGAAAGCGCCATGGAGCAGCGCATCACCCGCGCCAAGGCACGTATCGCCGACGCAGGCGTGCCGTTCGAGACGCCGGGCGCGGTGGAGCGCTCGGAGCGGCTCGCCGCGGTCGCGGCCATGGTCTACCTGATCTTCAACGAGGGCTATTCGACCAACAGCGGCGAGGCGCCGGCCCGCGCGCCGCTGTGCGAAGAGGCGATCCGGCTGGCCCGGCTGCTGCTCAGGCTGTTCCAGACCGAGCCGGAGATCATGGGGCTGACGGCGCTGCTGCTGCTCCAGCATGCACGCGCACCGGCTCGTTTCGATGCGGACGGCGAGATCGTGCTGCTCGAGGATCAGGACCGCAGCCTGTGGAGCCGCAAGATGATCGACGAGGGGCTGGCGCTGGTCGACAAGGCACTGCGCCACCGCAAGCCCGGCCCTTACCAGGTGCAGGCGGCGATTGCCGCGCTGCATGCGCGGGCCGCGAAGGCCGAGGACACGGACTGGGTGGAGATCGACCTGCTCTACGGCCTGCTCGAACAGATGCAGCCGTCGCCCGTCGTCACCCTCAACCGTGCGGTCGCGGCCTCCAAGGTGCGTGGCCCGGAGGCCGCGCTCGCCATGATCGAGCCGCTGGAGCAGAGGCTTTCCGGCTATTTTCATTTCTTCGGCCTCAAGGGCGGGCTTTTGATGCAGCTCGACCGGGGCGAGGAGGCGCGGGTGGCCTTCGACCGCGCCATCGCGCTTGCCAACACGGCGGCGGAAGCGGCCCATATACGCATGCATATCGACCGGCTGATGAAGGACAGCGCAGCGCGCACCGCAAGCTGACGCTGGTTCAATGGTCTGGCCCGGGCTTGGACCATGCCGGGGTGGCGATTTTTTCCTGAAACCGCTATTGGCACGCCAAGACAGCGCCACCCTGCGCCTCATCGCATAGGGAACGCACGGCGCAATGCTTTGACCACGCCACATGAATGGCGGGATCTGAAAGGGACAGACATGACGATAGCGAAGGAAACCGCCGAGCTGCTGGCGAAACTGGGTGTTGCCAAGGAGGTGCTTGCCGGCGGCGACCTGATCGTGCGCAGCCCGGTGACGGGCGAGCAGATCGCGGCATTGAGCACGATCTCACAGGCCGATGCGGCCAGGACCATCGATGCCGCGCACAAGGCGTTCCAGGCCTGGCGGCTGGTACCGGGCCCGAAGCGCGGCGAGCTGGTGCGGCTGCTCGGCGAAGAATTGCGCGCGCACAAGGCCGAACTTGGCCGGCTGGTGTCGATCGAGGTCGGCAAGATCCCCTCGGAAGGGCTCGGCGAAGTGCAGGAGATGATCGACATCTGCGACTTCGCCGTCGGTCTTTCCAGGCAATTGTACGGGCTGACCATCGCCACCGAGCGTCCGGGACACCGGATGATGGAAACCTGGCATCCGCTCGGCGTGGTCGGCGTCATCTCCGCCTTCAACTTCCCGGTCGCGGTGTGGTCGTGGAATGCGGCGCTGGCGCTGGTCTGCGGCGACGCGGTGGTATGGAAGCCTTCCGAAAAAACGCCGCTGACGGCGCTTGCCTGCGAGGCGATCTTCAAGCGCGCCGTCAAGCGCTTCGGCACTGATGCGCCGGAAGGGCTAGCGTCGGTGCTGATCGGCGACCGCGCCGTCGGCGAGATCCTGGTCGATCATCCCAAGGTGCCGCTGGTCTCCGCCACCGGCTCGACCCGCATGGGCCGCGACGTCGGCCCGCGCCTGGCCAAGCGTTTTGCACGCGCGGTGCTGGAGCTCGGCGGCAACAATGCCGGCATCGTCTGCCCGACCGCCGATCTCGACATGGCGTTGCGCGCGATTGCCTTTGGCGCGATGGGCACGGCGGGCCAGCGCTGCACGACGCTGAGGCGCCTGTTCGTGCATGACAGCGTCTACGACGCCTTGGTACCGCGGCTGAAGAAGGCCTATCAGAGCGTCTCTGTCGGCAATCCGCTGGAGACGTCGGCGCTCGTTGGGCCGCTGATCGACAAGGCAGCCTACGAAGCCATGCAGAAGGCGCTGCAGGAAGCGTCCGCCCACGGCGGCAAGGTGACCGGCGGCACGCGGGTCGAGAATGGCCATCCGGACGCCTATTACGTGCATCCGGCGCTAGTCGAAATGCCCAGCCAAGTCTCGCCGGTGACCGAAGAGACGTTCGCGCCGATCCTCTATGTGATGAAGTATTCCGATTTCGACGCCGTGCTTGACGAGCACAATGCGGTGGGAGCGGGGCTGTCGTCGTCGATCTTCACCCGCGACCTGCAGGAGTCCGAGCGCTTTCTCGGCGTCGACGGCTCGGACTGCGGCATCGCCAATGTCAATATCGGCACGTCGGGCGCCGAGATCGGCGGCGCCTTCGGTGGTGAAAAGGAAACCGGCGGCGGCCGCGAGAGCGGCTCCGATGCGTGGAAAGCCTATATGCGCCGCGCCACCAACACGGTGAACTATTCCAAGGCGCTGCCGCTCGCCCAGGGTGTCTCCTTCGACATCGAGTGACATTGCGGGTTCCGGCTCGGGTGACCTTGCGCACCCGGGCCGTTCTGCGGCCTGAGGTTCACTGCTGAGGGCAGTTATGCTGTCATTCTTCGTATGGTGCTGACGTCCCGCCGCCGAGGCGGCTTTTTTGTTTCGAGGATACGCAGCGGCACGGACCGCCTTCATAGCCTGGGCAGCGGCGAGTCTCTCAGTGGTCGGTGGAAAAGCATGCTGCGAAGGCGGCATCCACGATGGCCAGCTTGGCGGCCTGGACGGTCATGTATTCCTGAAAGAAGCGGTGCGAGACCCACATCACGGAATTGCCGCGCTGGCCCAGCCAGCCGATGCTGCCGAGCGCCTCGGCATCGCGTAGTTTTCGGGCGAGGTGGGTGCGCGACAGTTTGAGCCAACTGGCGAATTCCGCCACCGAGACCACGCTGGTCGGAATCCGATCTAGGCCGGCATGGTCGGGGTCGATGCCGGACATGAGCCGATCCATGACGATGCCGCCATTGTTGAGCCAGATGAACAGGGAAAAGGTCTGGTTGGGTTCGCGCACCGGTTTGGACGAAAGCAGGCCGTCGGCCACGAGGGGCTGCAGGGCGGCGAGCATATCGGGCCGCTCCAGGTATCTCGCCAGCCGGTCCGCGCCGTCGAGCCGGTCAAGGGTCCGTAGATGTGCGTGCACCCATCCGGTGAATGTCCGCACCGTGTCCGCTGTCGGCTGCAACGGGTGGGTGCGCCCGTCTCCGCCCGCGACGTATTCGGCGATGCGGTAATTCAGCATCTCCTTGATGAAAGCGTCGGCGGTGTTGCGGCTGGCGATCTTGTGCTGATGCACGAACTCGATGAAGCGCGACACCGTCAACGCGGTGCGACGGTCGCCCGGGTCGCGCCTGAAATGCATGGCAAGGCCGACATGGCCCATCAGCCAGCGCTGCTGCGTGGCGAATATGGAAGCAAGCCGCGGGCTGGCTTCGTAGATGTGGATCAGCGCCAGCGACTGCTCCTGGACGTGGCGGTGCAGATCCGGATGAGCGGCTATGTCCTCGATGTCCAGCATCCGCCTCCTTCTGGTTGGCCAAGCTTACTGCGCTCCAAGAGCGGGTCGCGTCGAAGCGGATTCATGCGACGCGCTTTTGGCTTTTTTCGTGCATGTCGTCCTCCCAAAACCGAGGTTACTTTTGGGCGACATGCATTAAGACATTTTCAGCCTTGCGCTTTTGTGTCCAGATGAGACAGCTCGGACTAAAGTCCAGTTCTGTAGCCAATGATGGCGGCGAGACGTCGGCGGCAACCCACACGGCGGCAAGTACGGCGCGCTTAGCGATCTGGACAACCGCAGCTACGCCCCGGGTGTCGTCCTGCCGCCCGGCTATGATGGGCTGACGCGGGGTCCGCCGGCGCGTACGCATCGGGAGGCCGCCGATGGCGGGTTCTGCCGCCTACTCGGCCGCCTGAACGCGATGTGCCTGAATGATGGCGCGGATCTCAGAGCGGCAGGAGCCGCAATTGGTGCCTGCCTTCAGCGCGGCGCCGATGGCTTCCACGTTCGTGCAGCCGGAAGCCACCGCCGCCGTGATCTGGTTGATCCCGACGTTGAAACAGGAGCAGACGGTCGCGCCGGCATCGGGCCGTTCGGCACCGGCGCGGCCGGCGACGATGCGGAAGCGCTCGCGTTGGCTGGCATGGGCCTCTTCGAGCTGCTGCGTTGCCCATCCGCGCGACACGGCGACCGGGCCGGGAGCGACGAACAGGGCGCCCGCGAGCTGTACGCCATCGAAGGCGGCGATGCGATGCTGGCCGGCATCGCGGTCGTGATAGGCGAGTATTTCGGCATCGGTCGAGGCGCCGAACAGGGATTGGGCAAAAGTCGTCCAGTCAATTTTGTCGTCTGCAAAGGCGAGCTCGACCCGCCAGCCATCCCTGCAGCGGGCCACGGCCCAATAGTCGCCGGCGACCGCTTCGGGCCTTTGTCGGGTCACGGCGAAGCCGAACGCCATCGCGGCGAATTTCTCGATGTGCACCGCGACGTGCTTCAGTGCCGGCTGGCCGGAAACCGGGTCGGTGAGCGGCGCCGTGAGCGTGTCGAGTCGGCCCTTGGCGGCGAACTGGTCCGTCCAGTGCATCGGCGCAAACACGCTGCCCCGGCGCTGGCGGGACGTGACCAGCGCGCGCACGAGCACGGCTCCGCGCGGGCTGGAAACGCGCGCGATGTCGGCGTCGCCGATGCCGTATCGCGCGGCGTCGTCGGGATGGATCTCGACGAAGGGTTCGGCCATGTGCTGCGACAGACGCGGGCTTTTGCCGGTGCGCGTCATGGTGTGCCAATGGTCGCGGACACGGCCGGTGTTGAGGACGAGGGGGAATTTCTCGTCCGTGCGGGTTTCCGTGACAGGGCGGACGGCGATGAAGCGCGCCTTGCGGTCGGGCGTGTAGAAATTGCCGTCGGCGAAGAAGCGGGTGTTCGGTGGCCCTGCTTTATCGTTCTCCGGTTGGGGCTCAGCTTGAACGTTCCCCTCCGAGAGATGTCGAGCCCAGGCGCCCCCCTCTGTCCTGCCGGACATCTCCCCCTCTAGGGGGGAGATCGGCAGTTTTGTCGACGGCGCTCGTCCTGAGATATCGGCGATTGGCGAAGGCCGTCGTGGCATCCAATCTCCCCCCTTGAGGGGGAGATGGCCGGCAGGCCAGAGGGGGGTGGCCGGGCTCGGTGCTGGCCATTGGAAAGGCGCCAGCGCGTCGTATTCCTCCCCATCGAGGCCGGCATAAACCCCAATGTCGAAATCGCGCCCACCGTCGTTTTCAAATCCCGACAGCGCGGCATGCTCGCCAAAAACCTCCGCCGGGGACGCATGCGCGAACGCTTCGCCAAAACCCATCCGCTGCGCCACTTCGGCGATGATCCACCAATCCGGCCGCGCCTCGCCGGGCGCGGCCAGGAACGGGCGCTGGCGCGAGATGCGGCGCTCGGAATTGGTAACGGTGCCGTCCTTCTCGCCCCAGGCGGTGGCCGGCAGCCGGACATGGGCATGGCGCACCGTGTCTGTGTCGGCCTGCACGTCCGACACCACCACAAACGGGCAGGCCTTGATCGCTGCTTCGACGGCGTCGGCATCGGGCATCGAATCGACAGGATTGGTGGCGAGGATCCACAGCGCCTTGATCCGCCCGTCGGCGACCGCCCGGAACATGTCGACCGCTTTCAGGCCGGGCTTTTGCGCGATGTCAGGTGCATTCCAGAAGCGCTTCACGCGTTCGCGATGCCCCGAATTTTCAATCTCCATATGCGCGGCCAGCATGTTGGCCATGCCGCCGACCTCGCGTCCGCCCATGGCGTTGGGCTGGCCGGTGACCGAGAACGGCCCGGCGCCGGGCCTGCCGATGCGACCGGTGGCGAGGTGGCAGTTGATGATGGCGTTGACCTTGTCGGTGCCAGACGACGACTGGTTGACGCCTTGGCTATAGACCGTGACGGTCTTGGCGGTCGCGGCGAACAGGCCGTAGAAGCGGGCGAGCTCGTCCTCGCTCAGGCCCGTGGCGGCAGCGATGCCGGCAAGGTCGAGTGCCGAGGCGGCGAAAAGGGCTTGTCCGAAGCCGGTCGTGTGAGCGGTGATGTAGGCGCGGTCGAGCGCATTGTGCTGGCCGAGCCAGGCGAGCAGGCCGGTGAACAGGGCGACGTCGCCATCCGGTGCGATCGCCAGGTGCATGTCGGCGATATCGGATGTCATGGTGCGGCGGGGGTCGACCAGGACGATCTTCATTTCCGGGCGCTTCTCACGCGCGGCAGCTATGCGCTGGTAGAGCACGGGATGGCACCAGGCGAGATTCGAGCCGACCAGCACGATGAGATCGGCAAGCTCCAGATCCTCGTAGGTTCCGGGCACCGTGTCGGAGCCGAAGGCGCGGCGATGGCCGGCGACCGAGGAGGCCATGCAGAGGCGCGAATTGGTGTCGATATTGGCCGAGCCGATGAACCCCTTCATCAATTTGTTGGCGAGATAATAGTCCTCGGTCAGCAACTGGCCGGAGACATAGAAGGCGACCGCATCCGGCCCATGTTCGGCAATGGTTTGCGAGAAGGTCGACGCGACAAGATCGAGTGCCTCATTCCAGGAGGCGCGGCGGCCGTGGATCTCGGGGTGGAGCAGCCTGCCGTCGAGGCCGATGGTCTCGGCAAGAGCAGAGCCCTTGGAGCAGAGCCGGCCGAGATTCGCGGGATGGTCGGGGTCGCCGCGGACCGACACCTGTCCGTCCGCGGCGACCTTCGCCAGCACGCCGCAGCCTACCCCGCAATAGGGGCAAGTGGTCCTCACCTCGCGTGCTTCGCCAATCTGCATGGGTCAGGCCGCGCGGCTTGCCAGCGCTTCGAGCGCGATGAACAAACGCTCGCCCTCGATCTTCACCGGAATGGTGCGCACCGCGCCCTCGTCGGCGCCGAGCGCCTTGCCGGTCTCCAGCGAGATGACCCAATTGTGCAGGGGGCAGGTGACCGCCGCGCCATGCACGATGCCCTGGCTCAGCGGCCCGCCTCTGTGCGGGCAATGATCGTCGATGGCGAAGACCTGGTCCTCGGCGGTGCGGAAGATAGCGATCTTGCCCTGCGGCGTGGCAACACAGCGCGCGCCCCGGCGGGGGATGTCGGACAGGGAGCCGATCGGTGTCCAGGTCATTGGGTCGCCTTTATTTGATACGAATGCGCCCAGGCACCCCCCTCTGTCCTGCCGGCCATCTCCCCCTCAAGGGGGGAGATCGGCAGTTTTGCTGATGGCGTCCGTTCTGCGAAGTTGGCGATTGGCAAAGGCCGTTGTGGCATCCAATCTCCCCCCTTGAGGGGGAGATGGCCGGCGGGACAGAGGGTGGCTCGCGCGAACATCTCCATCACTCCGCCGCCTCCGCGAACCCGACCGAGGCCATCGGCCGGAACTCGTGCTTGTCCTTGCCTGACACGCGTTCCGACCACGGATCGACCTGGGCGAATTTCTGGGAAAAGACGAAGCGGTCGTAGAAGGCCTTGCGCTTGTCGCCATCGTCCATGATCTGGCGCTTGATCTCGGCGATGCCGACGCGCTTGGCCCATTTGTAGATGCGTTCGAGATAGCGGGCCTGCTCGCGGTACATCTGCGTCAGCGCCACGATATGCTCCAGCGCTTCGTCCTCGGTCTTGACCAGGCCAAGCACTTCGGTGCCCTTGATGTCGAGGCCTGCCGCACCCGCGAAGTGGATCTCGTAGCCACTGTCGACGCAGATGACGCCGACGTCTTTGCAGGTCGCCTCGGCGCAGTTCCTCGGACAACCCGACACCGCCATCTTGACCTTGGCCGGCGTCCACGAGCCCCACATGAATTTCTCGATGCGGATGCCGAGACCGGTGGAATCCTGCGTGCCGAAGCGGCACCAGTCGGAACCGACGCAGGTCTTCACCGTGCGCAGTCCCTTGGCATAGGCGTGGCCGGAGACGAAGCCGGCCTGGCCGAGGTCGGCCCACACCGCCGGCAGGTCTTCCTTGCGGATGCCCAGCATGTCGATGCGCTGGCCGCCGGTGACCTTGACCATCGGGATATCGAACTTATCGACGACATCGGCGATGGCGCGCAGTTCGGCGGCATTGGTGACGCCGCCCCACATGCGCGGCACCACCGAATAGGTGCCGTCCTTCTGGATGTTGGCGTGGACGCGCTCGTTGATGAAGCGTGACTGGTAGTCGTCCGCGTATTCGTCCGGCCAGTCGCAGACGAGATAATAGTTGAGTGCCGGCCGGCATTTGGCGCAGCCGCAGGAGGTTTTCCATTCCAGTTCCTGCATGATCGCGGGAATGGTCTTCAGCGCCTTGGCCTTGATCAGCCGGCGCACCTCGTCATGGCCGAGCGTCGTGCAGGAGCACATGGGCTGTACGGCGGCCGGGTTGTACTTGTCGCCGATGGTCAGCACCATAAGTTTTTCGACCAGCCCGGTGCAGGAGCCGCAGGAGGCCGACGCCTTGGTGTGCGCGCGCACGTCGTCGAGCGAAGTCAGCCCCTTGGCCGCGATCGCGCCCGTGATCTTGCCCTTGCAGACGCCGTTGCAGCCGCAGATTTCCGCATCATCCGGCAAGGCTGCAACGGCCGCCATAGGGTCCAGTGGGGCACCCCCCTGGTAGGACTGGCCGAAGATCAACGTATCGCGCATTTGCGATATGTCTGTTTGCTTCTTCTTGAGGTCGTTGAACCAGGCGCCGTCCGCGGTCTCGCCGTAGAGCACGGTGCCGATGATGCGGTCGTCCTTGAGCACGAGGCGCTTGTAGACGCCGGCCGCCGCGTCGCGCAGCACGATCTCCTGGCGGTCCTCGCCCTCTGCGAAGTCGCCGAGCGAGAACAGGTCGATGCCGGTGACCTTGAGCTTGGTCGGCGTGTCCATGTGGACAAAACCGGCCGCCTCGTCGCCGGCGAGCTGGCGGGCGGCGACGCGGGCCATCTCGTATAGGGGGGCGACCAGCCCATAGATCTGGCCGTTGACCTCGGCGCATTCGCCGAGCGCGTAGATGTCCGGGTCGTTGCTGCGCATGCCGGCATCGACGACGATGCCTCTGTTGACGGCGATGCCCGCCTCCTTCGCCAGCGCTGCGTTCGGCCGGATACCGACGGCCATCACCACCAGCGTCGCGGGGATGACGGTGCCGTCGACGAGTTCGACCTGCTCGACCTTGCCGTTGCCCGTGATCGCCTTTGTATTGGCCTTGGTGACAACCTTGATCCCGCGCTGCTCGACGGCGCGCTGTAACAGATAGCCTGCCGCCGGATCGAGCTGGCGCTCCATCAGCGTCGGCATGACATGCAGCACGGTGACGTCCATGCCTTGCGCGTTGAGGCCCGCGGCTGCTTCCAGTCCGAGCAGTCCGCCGCCGATGACCACAGCCTTGGCGCGCGACTGGGCCGCGAGCATCATCGCCTGGACGTCGTCGAGGTCGCGATAGGTGAGAACGCCGGGCAGGTTGTGGCCGGGCACCGGGATGATGAACGGCACCGAGCCGGTGGCGATGACAAGCTTATCGTAGGGTTCGGTGACGCCGTGGTCCGACGTGACGGTCTTCGCTGCGCGGTCGATGGCGACGATCTTGTGGCCCTTGTAGAGGGTGATGTTGTTGGCGATGTACCAGCCGTCGCCATGGATGATGATTTCTTCGTAGGCCTTCTCGCCCGAGAGGACCGGCGACAGCATGATGCGGTCGTAATTGACGCGCGGTTCGGCGTTGAAGATGGTGACGCTGTAGCGGTCCGGCGCCTGTTCCAGCAGGTGCTCCAGCATGCGCCCGGGGGCCATGCCGTTGCCGATGATGACGAGTTTTTGGGTCATGGCGTTACTCCGCGGCTTCGACGAAGCGGTGGCGTTCGTAGAGGAATTTCAGCACCGCCTCGCGGCAGTGCAGGAAGGTGCGGTCGGAAGAGAGCTCGATGCGCCTACGCGGCCGCGCCAGCGGCACCGGAAGCACCTCGCCGACGGTCGCCGCCGGACCGTTGGTCATCATGACGATGCGGTCGGAGAGCAGCACCGCCTCGTCGACATCATGGGTGATCATGATCGTCGTCGAGCCGAGCCTGGCGTGGATGTCCATCACCGCGTCTTGGAGGTGGGCTCGCGTCAGCGCGTCGAGCGCGCCGAACGGCTCGTCGAGCAGCAGGATCTTCGGCTCCATGGCGAGCGCGCGCGCAATGCCGACGCGCTGCCTCATGCCGCCGGAGATCTCGGCCGGTCGCTTGTCCCTGGCGTGCGCCATCTGCACGAGGTCGAGATTGCGCATGATCCAGTCATGCCGCTCGGCCTTGCTCTTCGAACGGCCGAAGACTTTCGACACCGCCAGGCTGATGTTCTCGTAGACTGTCAACCAGGGCAGCAGCGAATGGTTCTGGAACACCACGGCGCGTTCGGGACCGGGGCTGTCGACCTCCTTGTCCTCGAGCAGCACGGCGCCGGCGGACACTGTGGTCAGGCCGGCGATCAGGTTCAGCAAGGTTGACTTGCCGCAACCGGAATGGCCGATGATGGAGACGAATTCGCCCTTGTCGATGGTCAGCCTGATGTCTCTCAGGACCTCGCTGACCTGGCCGCCGCGGGCGAAGGATTTGTCGATATGGTCAAGTTTCAGATAGGCGGGCATCAGCGTCCCCTCACTTTGCCGTTGTGCCGCGGGTGACGAAGGCGCCGACCGCCGCGACCATGCGATCGAGGCAGAAGCCGGTGACGCCGATATAGGCGAGCGCGACGATGATGTCGGGCAGCCGCGACGAGTTCCAAGCGTCCCAGATGAAGAAGCCGATGCCGACGCCGCCGGTCAGCATTTCGGCGGCGACGATGGCGAGCCAGGACAGGCCGATGCCGATCCTCAGGCCGGTAAAGATGTAGGGCGCGGCCGCCGGCACCATGATCTTGACGAAGAATTCGAACTGGTTGAGCCGCAGGATGCGCCCGACGTTGCGATAGTCCTGCGGAATGTTGCGAACGCCCACGGCGGTGTTGATGATGATCGGCCAGATCGACGTGATGAAAATGACGAACAGCGCCGATGGGCTGGAATCGCGGAACGCCGCCAGTGAGAGCGGCAGCCAGGCCAACGGCGGCACGGTGCGCAGGATCTGGAACACAGGGTCGAGGCCGCGCATGGCCCAGATCGACTGGCCGACCAGCGCGCCGAGCGCGACGCCGACGATCGCCGCCAGGCCAAAGCCGATGGCGACGCGCTGCAGCGAGATCAGCACCCGCCAGGCGAGCCCGATGTCCTGCGGGCCGTTGTCGAAGAAGGGATGCGCGATCAGGTCGTAGGCCTCGTTCCACACTTGGCTGGGCGGCGGCAGGCTCGATGTGGGCGACGAGCAGGCGATCTGCCAGACGACGAGCATGAGGGCGATGACGATAACCGGCGGCACCAGCGTGCTGGCCAGCCTGCCGGCGATCGCGAGCGGATCGAAGCGCCGCCGCGCCTTGGCGGTGAAGGTGATGATTTCGGCCGGCTTGGCGGGGGACGCCTTCACCTTGCTGTCCTCGATAGTCTGGATCGACATGTCTGGGAAAAACTCCTTGGGCGGGTCTTGGTGAGCGACAACCGCGCTCCGCGCCATTGCGCTGGAGGCGGCCTTAGCGCCTACGCCGCGACCTTGATCTTCAGGCTGTCGAGATAGGCGGACGGATTGGCCGGATCGAAGACCTTGCCGTCGAAGAAGGTCTCGACGCCGCGCGAGGAGGACGCCGGAACGTCGGCGGCCGCCACGCCGAGGTCCTTGGCCGCCTCGCGCCACAGATCCTCGCGGTTGACCTGGTCGACCAGCGCCTTGATGTCGGTGGTCGGCGCGAACTTGCCCCAGCGTATGTTCTCGGCAAGGAACCAGGAATCATGGCTCTTGAACGGGTACGAGACGCCGCCCTTCCAGAATTTCATGTAGAGATCGGTGCCGGTGGCGACACGACCGTTGCCGTAATTGATGTCACCCTGGAGGCGGCCGATGATGTCGGCGGCTGGCACGTTCATCCATTGCCGCTTGCCGATGATGGCGGCCATCTCATTCTTGTTTTCCGCGGCCTCACACCATTGCTGGGCTTCCATGACCGCCATCAGGATCGCCTTGGTGGCATTCGGATATTTGTCGATGAATTCGGCGCGCAGGCCGAGCGCCTTTTCGGGATGCCCCTTCCACAATTCGCCCGTGGTGGCGGCGGTGAAGCCGACGCCCTGATGGACGAGCTGCTCGTTCCACGGCTCGCCGACGCAGAACACGTCCATGTTGCCGACTTTCATGTTGGCCACCATCTGCGGCGGCGGCACGACGATGGTCGAGACGTCCTTGTCGGGATCGATGCCGCCGGCGGCAAGCCAGTAGCGCAGCCATAGATCATGCGTGCCGCCCGGGAAGGTCATGGCGGCCTTGACCTCCTTGCCGGCAGCCTTCTTGGCGGCGAAGGCCTCCTTCAGCTTCGACGCGTCGAGGCCGACGCCGGTGACGGCATATTCCTGCGCGACCGAAATGCCTTGGCAGTCGTAGTTGAGCCGCGCCACGATCGCCATCGGCAGCGGCTGGTTGTTCTGCGTCACCTTGCCGGTGTGCATCAGATAGGGCATGGGCGTCAGGATATGGGCGCCATCGATGCCGTTGGCGGCACCGCCGAGCATCAGATTGTCGCGCGTCGCGCCCCAGGAAGCCTGCTTGAGCACTTCGACATCGGGCATGCCGAATTTGGCGAACAGGCCCTTTTCCTTGGCGACCATCAGCGGCGCGGCATCGGTCAGCGCGATGAAGCCGAGCTTGGCGCCGGTGACTTCGGGAGCGGAGGTGGCGGCATAGGCGCCGGAGGGGAAGAGCTTGCGGGCGGCCACGAACAAGCCTGCCGTCATGGCGCTGCTGATCAGGAAATCGCGGCGCGTCACATCACCGAGCGATGTACCGGTGCCGAGCCATTTCTTCATCGTCTTCTTCATCATCGTCTCCGGTTGAACGGGAAAACAAAAAAGCCGCCGGCCAGGTCTTCGCGTCCGGGAATCCGGATCGCGTCTTGACCTGAGCGGCAGCTTTGCCTGTGGGCGCCCGCCATTGGACGCCTGTTCCGTGACCCACTAAGGGTCCGGTTATTTCAATGCAGGAACCGTGCCAGTCTCGCCTTAGAAAGGAATTTCGAATGAATTCAGCTGAATAGCCGATTCACGGGCAGATCCGGCCACCAGGTGACAAGGCCAAACATTGGTCAGCTATGCGATCAGTCCGCATAAATTTTGTGCAATGCACAAGAATGGCGCGGAAATGATCACCCTTGCCGCTGCGCCCCGATATAAGCGTCGATCTGGTCCGGATCGAAGATGCGGCCGTCGAAGAAACCGTCGGGGCCGAGCACCAGGCTTGCCCCGGCCGAGCCGACGGGCGTTGCGATCTTCAACGCCCCCTCGACCTTGGCATTGGCGCCCGGCAGCGCTACGCCGAGTGGCTTCAGCGCCGCCCGATAGAGGTCGGGCCGGTAGCAGTCGCGGGCGACGGCGAGGTTTTCAGGCGTGTGCGCGATATCGCCCCAGCGCACCATCTGGGTGTAGAACCACAGCGCATGGCTCTTCCAGGGAAAGTTCGCCGCCTTGTCGAACGGAACGAAGAAGTCCTCGACGTTCCGCTCGGCGCCGCTGCCGAGGCGGAGATGTCCGGTCAGGACCGGCATCTGGATTTCGGCGGACTGGCCAAGGAGGCCGGGCTGCGCCATCAGCGCCGCCAGTTCGCCTCGATTGGCCGGGTCCTGGCACCAGCGGGCGGAGTGGTGCAGTGCCCTGAGCAGCGCCGCCAGCGCCTCCGGCTGCGCTTCGGCCCAGGCCTTGCGCGCACCGATCACCTTTTCGGGACTGTTGCGCCACAAAAGCGCCTTGACGGTGACGATGTGGCCGGTGCCGGCCGCGACGGACGCACTGTTCCAGGGTTCGCCGACGCAATAGCCGTCGATGCGGCCGGCGGCCAGCGCGTCGGCCATGAAGGGCGGCGGCACGATGACGATCTCGATCTCACCGTCGGGGTCGATGCCGCAGGCGGCGAGCCAATAGCGCAGTTCGTAATTGTGCCCGGAATGCGGATGCACGACGGCGAAGCGTAGCGGGTCGCGGCCGGCCGCCGCGCGTTCGCGGATAAACGCGCCGAGCGCCGCGCCGGCGCGGGCCGGATCGAGATCCGATACGGCGCCGTGCGCCGCCATGCCTTCCCAGACGGCGTTGGAGATGGTGACGCAATTGCCGCCGAGGCCGAGCGAAAAGGGCACGATCGTCTCGGATGCCAGCGGCGTGAGCCCGAGGTTGCAGGCGAGCGGCATCGGCCCAAGCATATGGGCAAGGTCGAAATGGCCAATGGCGATGCGGTCGCGGATGTTGGCCCAGGAGGTTTCGCGGTGGAGGACGAGATCGACGCCTTCGCGCGCGGCAAAGCCCATTTCGCCGGCCGCGACCAGCACGGCGCTGTCGAACAGGGGCATGAAGCCGGCGGTGATCTGATGCGCAGCTGTCATGCTCATTCATCCTCCAGCGGCCCGAGCAGCCCGGCTGTCGTCACCAGGCTATGGGCGATGTCGCTGATCTTGCGGTTCTGGTTCATCGCCGTCTTGCGCAGCAGCGTGTAGGCCGCGTCTTCGCTCAGACCCCGCGATTTCATCAATATTCCCTTGGCGCGGTCGATGACCTTGCGGTTCTCGAGTTCGCTGCGCGCTTCCTCCAGTTCGCGTGCCATGCGAGAAAAGGCGTTGAAGCGGCTGACGGCCATGTCGAGGATCGGCTTCACGCGTTCCTGCCTGAGGCCATCGACGACATAGGCGGACACGCCGGCATCGACCGCGGCCTCGATAGAGGCCTGGTCGGAACGGTCGACGAACATGGCGATCGGGCGCTTCACCGCGCGCGACAGCTGGAACATGTTCTCCAGCATGTCGCGGTTGGGATTTTCGAGGTCGATGACAATCACGTCGGGTTCGATCTCGGCGATGCGGCGCGCAATGCCCGCCACGTCATGGACGACGGTCACCCGCTGATGGCCGGCCTCGCGCAGTCCCGCCTCGATGATCGAGGCGCGGATACGGTTTTCGTCGATCACCAGGACGGCTAGGGAGGATAGGACCATGCCCCGCATTGTGGGCAAGGTCGCGGAATTGTGCAATGCGGCATAGCCAGTGCAGCAGAAGGGGCGTGGCCGCAGCTTACCGCATTGCAATCAGGCCACGCAGATGCACTTCAGCGATCCTCGGGTCAGGTGCAGACACGAACCTCTTCGATCACCCTGTGATGGTGGCGCCAGTGTTTCACCAACTCGATGTGGCAGCGGTGGTGACGATGGTAGCGGCGGTATTCGCGGTCGCTGTAACGAACATCGCTGTCCTCGTCGTCGTTATAGCGATTGTCGATATAACGCTGGCGATCGTGATGGCGGCGCACGACGACCTCGCCATTGTCATAGTCGTCGTCGGGCGAATACTGGGGCTCGTCGCCGGACTGGATGGTGACGCTCGCGGCCTGCGTCGGCGCAATGACGGAAGCCGAAGCGGCCAACGCCATCATCGAGGCCAGGAAAAAGCTTCTCATGTCTCGTCCTCCTGTTGTCCAAGCCATATCAACTCGCAAAAGGAGCCGCCGTTCCGATACCGCCCTACACGCTTTCCAACGCGGTCGACATCAAGGCGTTATCGGCGCGTGGCTACAGGCGGACAAAGGCGGTCAGCGGCAGATGGTCGGAGGCGACCCGCGACAGCGGCGTGTCATGCGCTTCGACGGCCGCGATCATTCCGTGCCGGTTGGCCATGATGCGGTCGAGCGCCAGCAGGGGCAGGTTCGAGGGGAAGGTGGGAACAGCCGGAGGCAACGGTCCAAACGTCAGATGCAGCGTGTTCAGCGCGGAGCGGTTTCCGAGGCGCCATTCGTTGAGGTCGCCGAGCAGCAGCGTCGGCTTCTCGTCGGGGCTGTTCATGATATCCAGTACGACCTGTGCCTGCTGCGACCGCGAACGGCGCAGCAGGCCCAAATGCGCCGCGATGACGCGCAGGGACTGGCTTCCGTCGAGGTCGATTTCTGCCACCAGAGCGCCACGCGGTTCCAGCCCGGGAAGCCTGATCTGATGCACGTCGCGCACGACGCCCTTTTTGAAAAGCAAGACGTTGCCGTGCCAGCCATGGCCCTTGCCGGTTGCCGAAATCGGCACCGGCACCAGGCCGGTTTCCAGTTCGAGCCGGGACAGGTCGAGAAGTCCGGTCCGGTCGCCGAAACGATTGTCCGCTTCCTGCAGGGCGATGACATCCGGGTCGATCTCGCGGATGACGCGACTGGTGCGCTCGGGATCGAACTTGCGGTCGACGCCGATGCATTTGTGGACATTGTAGGAGGCGACCAGCGTTCCGGTGGCGTCCGCCTTGTTGGTCGACGTGGCATTGGCCTTCCGCATCCGCTTGTCGCGAATGGACAAAAGCATGCTTGCCGGCAGGCTGCGCCCGTTCACCCGCATCGTTTGCCCGCCATTCCTGCTGCTTGCACCATGCACCTCAAAAAATAGAACCTTTCGGCATCTGTTCCATCATCGATTTCAAGCTATCTGGCAAACACGTCCTTTTGTTAAAGATAGGGCGAGCCCAGCCACAGGATGCGATCGAACAGACGGATGACGAATGGCCGCGCCCGCAATGCTTCCAGCGTGACAGGGACGGCCGTCTCGATCGCCGCCGCGATCCGCTTTTCGACCTCGCTGGCGAAGCCGGCGTCGAGTACCTCCAGGTCGATCTCGAAATTGAGCCGTAGCGACCTGGCGTCAAGGTTGGAAGACCCGATATAGGCCCATGCGCCATCGATCGAAAGCAGCTTCGAATGGTCGAAAGGTCCTTCCGTGCGCCAGACGCGGCAATAGTGCTTCAGAACCTGGTCGAATTGCGCCGTCATCGCACGGTCGACAAGGAAAAGATTGTTCACCGCCGGCACCACGATATCGATTTCGACACCGCGTCTTGCCGCGGTCGTCAGGGCGCTGATCAGTTCGCGGTCCGGCAGGAAATAGGGCGACATGAGGCGGATCGATTTGCGCGCGACGGAGAAGGCGCCGATCAGCAGCTTGTGATTGGTCTCGACGCTGGCGTCCGGGCCGGACGCGACCGCCCGCACCAGCATGGGCGTGGCGGGCGCCGGCGACAGCGGGGCAATTCGCCAGGCATCGCCCGTCAGCGCCTCGTTGCTGGCGAAACGCCAATCTTCGGCGGCAACCGAAAAGAGGTCGGCTACCACTGGACCGGTCACGCGAAAATGCGTGTCCCTGGAACTGTTGGAGCCGGCAAACTCGGCGGAAAAGCCCTTGCGAATGTTCATGCCGCCGGTAAAGACAACCGTGCCGTCGACCACCAGGATCTTCCGGTGGGTCCTCAGATTGGCATAGGGCAGGTGCAGGCCCATGACGATGTTGCCGTTGAAGAGCCCGGCGGTGATGTCGGCGCCGCGCAGGTGGCCCAATATGCTGGGCACGGAATAGCGGGCGCCTACGGCGTCGATCAACACGCGCACGCTGACGCCGCGGCGGACCGCCCGGGCAAGGGATTCCACGAAGAGCAGGCCGACGGGGTCATTGTCGAAAATATAGGTTTCGAGCAGGACGCTGCGTTCGGCGCCGTCGATGGCCGCACACATCGCGGTATAGGCTTCGTCGCCTGTTTCCAGGACCGTGATGGCATTTCCCGGATGAAGCGCGCGCCGCGCCACCCTGTCGCCCAGCGTCCTGAGGCCGATGAAGCGCGGCCCGTATCGTTCGACGATCAGGGCCTCCTCGGCGGCAATGTCGCGGTCGTGCCTGGCGGACGCCAGATCGCCGGCAAGCGAGCGCTGTGCGCTGATCGAGGCGCGCCGGATGCGGTTGATGCCGGCCACGGCATAGATCAGCACGCCCAGGATCGGCGACAGCACCATCACGCCGACCCAGCCGGTGGCGGCCCGGACGTCCTCCTTGGTCATGACGGCATGGGCAATGCCAACGCTGGCGATCATCACCGAGATGATCGCCAGGATTTGAGGCCAGTGAGTCGTCAGGCTCTGCAGCATGGCCGGAACTATCCAGCGAGCGGGTACAGAAGGCAATGCGGCGGGTCATTCGCCCGTTCTCATGCTTCCGCGGGTTATCGCGTCCGCACGCCGGCTACGCGCTGGCCATTCCTGATCGCGTCAGACCGCGCGGCCCTCGCCGTCGAAGAAGTGCAGGTTCGTCGGGGCTGCGTCCAGGCCGATCTCGGCGCCGATCTCGGGCGCCGTTCCTTGATTGTGGATGACAAGACAAGTCTGGCCCGCGTCCAATTCAACGTGGATGAGCGTGACGGCGCCAGTGTATTCGGCAAGCTTTACCTTGCCGCGCAGCGTGGCGGACGAAGGCTGGGCCAGCGACAGGTGCTCGGGCCGAACGCCGATCGAGACGGCCGCCGCAGGCACGGACGCCCCGTGGGTGATTGGCCGTCCATCGGCGAGCGGCAGGATGTTCATCTTCGGGCTGCCGATGAACTGGGCGACGAAAATGGTTCGGGGGCTGTCGTAGAGCTCGCGCGGTGAGCCGACCTGTTCGATCTTTCCGTCGCGCAACACCACGATCTTGTCGGCAAGCGTCATGGCCTCGATCTGATCGTGGGTCACGTAGATCATCGTCGTCGACAGGCGCTGGTGGAGCGCGGCGATCTCGGAGCGCATGTGCACACGCAGTTCGGCGTCGAGGTTCGAAAGCGGTTCGTCGAAAAGGAAGACGTCGGGATTGGCGACGATGGCGCGGCCGATGGCCACGCGCTGGCGCTGCCCGCCCGACAGCTGACGCGGGAAACGGTCGAGCAACGGCTCGAGCTTCAGCGTCGCGGCGGCCTCCGAGACGCGCCGGGCGCGCTCGCCGGCCGGCACTTTGCGGACCTTGAGGCCGAAGCCCATATTGTCGCGGACGGTCAGGTGAGGGTAGAGCGCGTAGGACTGGAACACCATGGCCACGCCGCGCCTGGCCGCCGGAACCTCATTGACCAGACGGCCGCCAATGTGGAGTTCGCCCTCGCTGAGATGCTCGAGGCCGGAGATCAGCCGCAACAGCGTCGACTTCCCGCATCCCGACGGGCCGACGAAGACCACGAACTCGCCATCCTCGATCTCGAGATCGACGCCACGGATCACCTCGACCGTTCCGAACCGCTTGCGGATGTCCTTGAGCAGAAGCTTTGTCATGACTCCCCTTATCCCTTGACGCCGGAGAGGGCGAAGCTCTCGATGATCTGGCGCTGGGCGATCAGATAGATGATGAGGATGGGAACCACGGCCAGGCTCGTCGCCGCCAATTGCAGGTTCCACAAGGGCAGGCCGTAACTGTCGTTGAAGTTGGACAGCGCCAGCGGCAGCGTGAATTTTTCAAGCGAACTGAGGAAGATCAGCGGTTCGAGGAACAGGTTCCACGAATGCAGGAAGGTGATGATCGCAACCGCCGCAAGCGCCGGCCGCGCCATGGGCAGGGCGATCTTCAACCAGACGCCGAAGCGCGAGAGGCCGTCCATCTTGCCGGCCTCTTCGAGTTCCCTGGGCAGCGCCAGGAAGAACTGACGCATCAGGAAGGTCGCCACCACGCCCTGCGGGCCGAAGACCGGCAGAAGGATGAGCGGCCAGTGCGTGTCGATCAGGCCCATGGCGCGGATCAGGAAGAAATTAGGGATGATGGTGACCTCTTCCGGCACCATCAGTGCCATCATCAGGAACAGCATCAACAGCCCGGCGCCGGCAAAGCGGATGCGCGCCAGCGCGTAGCCCGCGAGCGAGGCGATGAACAAGGTCAGCACCGTCACCGTCGCGGCGATGTAGAGCGAGTTGAAATACTGCCGCGCGAAGGGCTGATAGGTGAACACTTCCGCGAAGTTCTCGAAGCGCCAGACGCGGGGAATCAAGGTCGGCGCGCCGAAGATTTCGGTGGTGCTCTTGAAGCCGCCGGAAATCATCCACAGGAACGGGAACACGAAGGGCACGGCCAAAAGCAGCAGCGCCATGGTCCAGCAGATGCGATAGAGAATCTCGGTCCGGCGCTGGGTCACTCCATCTCCTTCCGCCGCAACATCACCTGCACGAGGGTGAGCGCCATCACGATGACGAACATGATCAGGGCCAGCGCGGCCGCGTAGCCGACGTTGAAGAATTTGAAGCCTTGCTGATAGATGTAGAAGGCCAGCACCAGGGTGCCGTTTTCCGGGCCGCCGCCGGTCATCTGGTAGATGTGGTCGAACACCTTGAACGAGCCGATCGTCGTCAGAACCATGATGACCAGCGTCGTCGGCGCGAGCAGCGGCCAGGTGATCATGCGAAAGACCTGCCAGCGCGAGGCGCCTTCCAGCGCCGCTGCCTCCTCGTAGTCGCGCGGTATCGATTGGAGCGCGGCGATGTAGAGGATCATGTTGAGGCCGACCATCTTGATGACTCGGGTGACGATGACGGCCGCCATCGCCCAGTTGGGCTCGCGCAACCAATTCGGGCCATCGATGCCGATCCAGGCGAGCATCTGGTTCACGGCGCCGCCTTCGCCCTGCAGCATGAATTTCCAGACGATGGCCCAGGCGATTGCCGATGTGACCACCGGCGCGAAGAAGACCGTGCGAAAGAAGACGACACCGAAGAACGGCCGCGAAAGCGCCAGCGCGAGGGAGAGCGCCAGCGCCATGTTCAGGGGAACGAGCCCCAGCGCGAAGATCACGGAATTGCGCACGACATGCCAGAAGTCGGGGTTCTCCAGCAGCGCATTCTGGAAATTGCGAAGCCCGACGAAGGTCGCCTGCTGGCTGAGCAGGTTCCACTCGGTCGTCGAATAATAGAAGATGGCGACCAGCGGCCCAAGGAAGAAGACCAGGAAGCCGATCAAGGTCGGGCTGACGAACAGCCATGCCTCCAGCATCTCCCTGGCCTTCAAGCTCAGCCACGGCGCGCTGGCAGGGCGCGCCGCATTGTCCCGGGATGCCATGCCGGCCATGAACCGAAATCCTGTCAGAGCAATGGCTGAATGGCGGCGCAGACGCCCTTCAGCGCCTCTTCGACATTGGCGTCGGCCCGCCACAGCGCGTCGACGCGCGGCGCCATCGCGGCGAATATCTGCGGCACATGCTCATGCGAAGGGTGAACGCGGCCGTTGACGATCGCTGCGGCGACGCTTTTCATCTGCTCGGGCGGGATCAGCTTGTTGGAGTTGACGAAGGCGTCGCTCTCCAGGACGCTCTTGCGGGCCGGCGGAAAGAACTGGGCCATGACAGCCACATTGTCCTTGCTGGTCATGTCGGCCACCAGTTGCGCGGCAAGCTCCTTGTTCTTGCCGGACGCAAAGACTGTCAGCGCGGCCTGGCCGATGACCGGAGCTTCGCCGGCGGGTCCCGAAGGCAAGGGGGCGATGCCCCATTTGAAGCCTGCCTCGGGCATCTTCGAGGCTCGCGAGATCTGGTTCACGGTCATCGCCGAATTGCCGGAGAAGTAGTCGCCCTGCTCTCCCGGCGGCACGATCGACCTGTCCTTGAACACCATATCATGGAGCTGCTTGATGGCAGCCACCGCTTCAGGCTTGTCGAGGCCGCACTGGCCGTCGGCCCACAGATCGCCGCCGTAAGCGCGCACGGGCGGCAGCAAGGCGTGCGTCATACGCGATGCGTAACCTTCGCCATCCTTGAATTCGAAGCCCCATTTGCCGGGATTGGCCTCAGTGATCTTCTTGGCGACCTCCTGGAATTTCTGCATGTTCCACTCGCCCTTCGCGGCGAGATGGTTGGGATCTTCGACACCTGCTTTGTCGAACATGTCCTTGTTGTAGTAGATCAGGAAAGGCGAGGTGGAGAAGGGCACGCCGTAGACCTTGCCGTCCTTCCGCCAGAGCGCCATGGCCGGCTGGGAGAAATCGTCGAAATTATATCCCTCGGTCGCCTTGAGCGTCGGGCCGATGTCCATCAGCAGCCCGGCGTTCTCGAAGGCGGGTGCGGCATCCTCCATCATCCAGGCGATGTCGGGGGCGTTGCCCCCGGCGACCTGGAAAGTGAGCTTCTGCGTGTAGTCGGCGACCGGAACGGTCTCGAATTTCACCGTGACGCCCGGATGCTTGGCGATGAAGCCCTGAGCGATGCCGTTCAGCATCTTGAGGTGGGCCTCGCTGCCGGTCCACACGGTCACTCGGAGTTCCTGGGCCAGCGAGTGCGCCGACAGGGCGCACAGCGCCAAGGTCGATAGTGCAAGTTTGATTGCGGTCTTCATGGTTTCCTCCCGAAACGCCGATGGTCCAATCAACAGCTGCGGGCGCGCAACGAACGGGCCGGCAGGCGGCGGCGACTTGTCATGCTGTTGTCCCCGGCAGCGCGCCGGGCGCGTCGCCGATCGTCCAGCCGCCGTCGACGGGCAGGTCAGCCCCGGTGACGTAGCGGGCGGCGTCGCTGCACAGAAAAACGAAGGCGCCGACGAGGTCGTCGGCCTGGCCGTGGCGGCCGGCGGGAATCTTCGTCGCGACCGCTTGGCGGAAGGCTGCGTCCCGGTAGCGCTCGGCGGTTGCCTCCGTCTCGATCGCGCCGGGCGATACCACATTCATGGTGACGCCATGCGGCGCAACCTCGCGCGCCATGGCGCGCACCGCCGTAAGTTGCGCCGCCTTCAGCGAGGCATAGACGATCGTTTCCGCGCGCGGACGCCTCGCCATCACGCTCCCGGTCGCGACCACGCGTCCCCATCCGCGCTTGGCCATGGCGGGAACGAGCCGCGTGGCCAAGGTGAGCAGGGCCGTGAAGTTTGCCGCCACATGGGCCTGGATATGCGCTTCGTCGATCTCGCTCCATATACGGCGTCGCTCGATCGCGCCGTTCGAGACGAGGATGTCGATGGGCCCGGCGCCGGCGGCTTCATCGGTAAAGGCCGACATTGACTTGCTATCGGTGAAATCGGCCTCGAGAACCGAGGTGCCCGGGCCGATGGCGGCAGCCGTTTCGCGCGCGCCGGCGGCGTCACCGAAGTGATGCAGCGCGACGCTGGCGCCATGCTGCGCCAGGGCGATCGCAACTGCGCGCCCGATGCCGGAGCTGGCGCCGGTCACCAGCGCCCGCCGTCCGGCAAGGGAAAAACGGTCCTTGCTCACGGCGACGGCTCCCCGAGCTTGCCGGCCACCTCGAACGAGGCGATGTCGGCCGCGTCGAAATGCTCGTGAATGCGCCGGTCCGCGAGATCGGTGTCGCCCGCCATGATCGCGTCGTAGATCGCCTGGTGCCGTTCGACGGTGGCCCTCCAATCCGTTTCCGTGCGGTTGGAGCGCTGGGAGAACAGTTCCGAAACCTCGCGTTGGACAGACCGCATCCCTTCCATCTGAATACGGATCATGGAGTTGCCCGTGGCCGTCGCGAGGCCGAGGTGGAACAGAATGTCGGCTTGCGTGAAATCGCCAGGCCTCCCGATGCCGGCGTGCATGTCGAGCACGGCCTGGCGCATCATTTCCAGGCCGCGCGGATCGCGGCGCTCGGCGGCCAGCCTGGCTATGCCAACCTCGATGACGCGGCGCATCTCGTTGGCTTCCTGAAGCCGCGTCAGGCTCGAACGGACCGCATAGGCGTAGATGCGCTCCATCGGCTCGCCGCTGAGTGCCTTGGCGCGGGCAACTTTTCCTTGCTGCGTCGAAACGAGGCCGGCGCTGGTCAACTGGCGCAGCGCCTCGCGTGCGATGGGCTTGGAGACGCCGAATTCCCGGGCGATCTCGCCTTCCGGCGGCAGCGCTTCGCCAGGCGCGATGCGTCCGTCGAACAACGCCGCGGCGATCGCATCCGAGACGCCGTCCGCGAGGCGGGAAGGGCTCGCGAGTTTCGCGGAGAAAATCGGCTTGCGTGCTTCGTCCAGGGGCATTCGGAATCCTTTCCGAGCTCACTAGCACGGTTTTCCCGAACATAGCAACTAAGTTTTTTGGTTGCTAAGTTTACAAGTGAAAGCTATGAAGGCGGTGCGAGAGGACCAAGGGAGAAATCTGGAGCCGATGCACGTGAGCGATCCAATCGCGGCGGGGCCGCTGAAGATTGCCGAGGTGATTGCCCATCCCCTCAGCCAGACATTGCCCCGGCCCACGGTCACGTCCTGGGGCGTCTATGAAAAGGTCTCGCTGGTCCTGGTCGAAGTGCGCACGAGCGAGGGCATTGTCGGCGTAGGCGAAACCCTGGCGCGGTTCTCGCCCAAGGCTTATGTCGAGCTGATCGAAAGCTCGCTCAAGCCGCGCCTGCTCGGCCAGGACGCGCGCAACATCGGCGCCCTATGGCAGTCCATGCGCCGCGTGCTTTCGGGCAGGGCGGGCGGCGTGCTGATCGAGGCCATCGCCGGCGTGGACATCGCGCTATGGGATATATTGGGCAAGGCGACCGGGCAGCCGATCGCGAAGCTTCTCGGCGGTGTCGGACGCGACCGCATCGACGTCTATGCCGCCGCGGTCAACTGGGTCGACGACGATGCCGCCGACGCTGAACTCGATCGTTATCTCGGCGAGGGCTTTACGCGCATCAAGGTTAAGATGGCGCGGCCCGTGCGCGAAGCCTGCAAACGCATCGAGCGCATCCGCAAGCGCGCCGGCGATGCGATCGGGCTCTGCGTCGATGCGAACTGGGCCTACAATCTGGACGAGGCGGTCGAGGTAGGTCATGCGCTTTCGGCAAACGGCTATTTCTGGTTCGAGGAGCCGCTGCAACCGGAAAACGAGCAGGGTTATGAGGAACTGCGCCGGCGCTGCGACGTGCCGCTGGCCGCGGGCGAGAGCAATTTCACGTTGGACCAGGCGCAGCGCCTGATCGCCAACCGGACGCTGTCCGTGCTGCAGCCCGACGTGGCGCGCGCGGGCGGCATCTCCGAGACGCGTCGCATGGCCGACTACGCCGCCGCGCATGATGTCCGCTACGCGCCGCATATCGGCATGTCGGGCATCGTCTGCGAGACCGCAAGCGTCCATCTGTCAGCCGCGATGCCGAACTTTGGCGTCATGGAGTGCGAGTGCGACGCCAGCCCGTTCAAGGCCAGCCTGGCCGATCTCGCGCCCGGTTGCGTCAGGCAGAAGAACGGCACGCTCGACGTCCCGCAGAAACCCGGGCTCGGCATCGAGATCGACTGGGACGCCGTCAAGAAACTGAAAGCCGGATGAGGCCGAGATGAAGAACCAGGTTCCAAACCAGGGCGCTGACCTCGCCGAGGCGATGCGGCTGGCGTTGTTGCGCGCGGACCCCGCGCTCAGCCGCTTCGACCCGCTGCCGCGGATATTGTCGTTCGACGATTTCGCGCGCGGCCATTGCGGCTGGTCGCAGCTTGTCGGCAACTATGAGAACGATCTGGACACCATGCTGCCGGGCTACGCGCAACATACCAGCGCGATGCTGTCGACGCTCGCGCACTGGGACGCCGGCTCACACGGGGGGATGGATTCATCCTATGCGTTGAAGGTTGCGACACGTCCCCTGCCGGGAGCCCGCAACGTCGCCATCAAACGCCACACATTCAGGAAGCGCGGACCGATCCGCTTCGAAATGTATTTCACCTTCAAGCCCGAAGCCAATGCGCTGAAGCTGTCCGAAACCGATGTGCGCTCCGTCGGCTTCCTGTTCGACCTGCAGGGCGGAGACCAGGATAGCAACAGCGATCGGGTCATGCCGCATCTGCGCTTTTTGAACGCGCTCGACGGCCAGCACTTGCAAAAATGGCAATACAAGCGTGAGACCGAGAAGATCATCCCGATCGGCAGCGACGACAAGACGATCAGCCACTATCACCTGTCGCCGGAGGGATGGCTCGACCTTCCCGGCGGATCGCAGCGCCTGTGCTACAACGAGATCCCCACCAAGGTGAACTGGACTTATCTGTGCTTCGATTTCGATCTGGAATCGATGACGGCGCTCGGGCTGCGCTGCAACGATCGCAGCTTCGATCTCTCGGGATTCGATTCGATCCGCATTCCGGCGATGAAGAACCTGTGGTGCATGCTCAATTTCGGCCTCTTCGCTGAAACCGACGTTGCCAAACGGGCCTTCCTCTATGTCGATTCCATCTGCATTTCCGGAGACTTCTGATGCTGCCCGAGAACATCACCGCGGTCGTCTCGCGCAACGAGCGCTGGCGCGGCGAGGCCGCCAGCGAGCCTTACGAGGCAGGATGGGCGCGCGAGGCGATCTTCTTCGTGCGCGCGTTGAAGCAACCTGTCGGCCCTGCGGCAACGGCGTGGATCGAGATCTCGCCGGATGGAATGCACTGGCTGCGCGAAGGCACCGAGTTTGTCATGCCGGCCGAGCGCGACGGCATGGCAATGGCGCGGCTTAGCCATTTTGGCAACTGGCTGCGCGTCGCGGCGCGTTTCGACAGCGGCGCGGAGTGCAGCGTGCTCGTGACACTGCACCTGAAGGCCTGAACACGCCGTGCCAAACCTTGCCGCCGGCCAACCCTTACTGTTCACGGAGACATCATGATCGATCCCTATCCGACGTTTGCCCAGGACAGTTTTGCCGGCAAGACCGTGCTGGTGACCGGTGCCGCGAGCGGCATGGGTTTCGAGACCGCCCGTGCCTTTCTCTCCAAGGGCGCCGAGGTCGTGATGTGCGACCGCGATACCGAGGGGTTGGCGAAGCGCCATGACGAATTGAGCGGAACGGCCGGGACACCACCGCACAAGGTGGTGGCCGACATGGGCGACCCCGACAGCATCGCGCGCATGTTCGACTATTGCGACGCCAAGCTGGCGCGGCTCGACAACGTCGTGACCTGCGCGGCGATCATCACTGCCAAGAGAATCGCGGAGCAGGATTGGGCGCACTGGCAGCGCGTCCTCGGCGTCAATCTGCTGGGCACCTTCTTCACCGTTCAGGGGGCGGTGCAGCGCATGCAAGGCAATGCCGGCGGGGGGAATATCGTGTGCGTGGCCTCCGACGCCGGTGTGCATGGCGGCGGCGGGCTCATCGCCGACACCGCCTATGCGGCGTCCAAGGCCGGCACGCTGTCGCTGGTGAAGTCGGTTGCGCGCGAATTGGCGGGAAAGAAGGTGCGCATCAACGCCCTCAATCCGGGGC
Source organism: Mesorhizobium sp. B2-6-4 (assembly GCF_006441495.1). Classification (NCBI taxonomy): domain Bacteria; kingdom Pseudomonadati; phylum Pseudomonadota; class Alphaproteobacteria; order Hyphomicrobiales; family Phyllobacteriaceae; genus Mesorhizobium; species Mesorhizobium sp. B2-6-4. The sequence goes on along the minus strand of NZ_VFUE01000008.1, from coordinate 24,690 downwards.
CGACCGATTCGCCGATGCATTCCCATATCGACCAGGCTCTCAAGGACCGCATCGCGGCCAATTTGCCGATGCGCCGCATGGGCCGGCCCGACGACATGGCCGCCGCGATCCTATTCCTTTGCTCGGACGCCGCGAGCTTCGTCTATGGCGCGGCGCTCGACGTTGATGGCGGCTCGATGTTCCGCTGACCGGCACCGCCAAGCATGGTGACCGGCGTTAGCACCGGTCACCGCACCCTGCCGGCGGCACGACCTACGGAATTAGGCGCTCTCCATGACTTTGCTCGGAACCTGACATACTTGAAACCGAAGGTTCGGCGAACGTTCTCCTCAGGCGGAAATGCGGCCTCTGCCCGTCTTGATCCCCGCCATCCAGGGTATGGAGGTCGAGACGTCTTCAAGGATCCTGGCCGAGCGCGCAAAGCCGGCAAAAGCATCGCGTGCCAGCGAGGCTGGGACATGGCCGTCATAGGCGCGTTGACACGCGCGCAGGGCGGTTTCGAAAATCGGGCCTCTGCGGTTCCGGCGCCAATTCTGCAGAAACTCGAATGCATCTTCGAGGCACGCTACTTCCTCGATCATGAAATCCCCGTTCTTCACCAGAACAGGCTGCTCGAACATTTTGTCATTCATGAACTTCCTCCATTGGCTGGATGCTTTTGAGGGGTTGGCCCCAACCCCTTCATTGGGGCAGTTCATCGTTTCACGAGACGCCGAACTGCTCTAACTGTTTGTTTCTACGTAATTTCCAAGGAAAAAGCGGTATGCGCTTTTCCCGGGATTGCTCTAGGCTGCTTCAGGTTCCGGCAGGGAAAATGCCCCGCCACCGCCTGCCCTCGGCGGGATCGCCGCGCAGACCGGGCTCGGAGGTGGATCGTCATCATCGTCTTCACCTCGGATGCCCGCGATCCAGCGGGACCAACTCCCTCGACGGAAGCGGCCGAAAGACCGCCGCTGGGACCGAGACGCCGCCCTGTGCGGCGGATGCCCTTGCTCGCGCTCATCCAGTGCCTTCAGCGCGCGAAGGATCTCATCCACATTCATGACCGAGCCGTCATCCAGCCTGCGCAGCGACGGAGCGTCGTCAACCGCATGCGCGTCCGAGGCCCATGAGGCAAGCAAGCCACGCTTCGCCTCAAGGCTCATGGTTGAGCAGTTGAGAACGTCGCCGGGGTTTTTCGGCACCAGCGAGACGTCGATGCGGGTCGGTTTTCTTGTGCCGGCTTGAAGAAAGATATCAGCTTCGCTTCTCATCTCCGTTCTCCGCAATCTTGGCTTCCCGGCGTTGCCGGGAGGCGGACCGCAGGTTGTTGCGACATTCTAGGCCGCCTTGCGCGACACATCCTGGCTTATCGACTTCGTTGTATTTTCAGGGTCGCGGACGCCAATCTCGATGCGACGCGGCTTGAGTTCCTCGGGCACCTCACGCACGAGCTCGATGGCGAGCAAACCGCAGTTCAGCGTCGCAGCCTTCACCCTTACGTGGTCGGCCAGCCTGAAGGCCTGTCTGAAATTACCTATCGCAAGGCCTTGGTGGAGAACTTGCCGCTGCTCTGGATCGGGCTTCTTGCGTCCGGTAACGCACAGTTCGGCGCCGTTCTGCACGAGTTCGAGCTCGTCCAGGTCGTAGCCTGCTACCGCCATGGTGATGCGGTAATTGTTCTCATTCTTCTTTTCAATGTTGTAGGGAGGCCAGTCCGAGCGAATGCTGCTGTCGAGCATGTCGAAAAGACGGTCGAAGCCGACCGTCGTGCGGTAAAGGGGTGCAAAATCCACGCTTCTCATATCCATATCCTCCGAAAAGCAACATGGGACGCCGCAGGTGTCGCGACGCCTTTTTCATCGAGCCGAAGCCGCGACGCGAAACGATCTGGGAACGGCCAGAAATCTCTTCAAGAGGGGTCCCAAAAATTTTTTGATGCTAAGTTGCCATGCAAGAACAGTGGCTTGCGGTAGTTTTGCCGCACGACCCTTTCACTCTTGCAACAGCAGGATCTGCCCCGAAGCGGTACATGGCCCGAGACTTCCGCGATGGTCGGGGCGCCGATACCGATCCCACGGACTCGGTAGAAGTATCCCTATGCAGTGTCGCCGCGCACGTCGCCATCCGTCGCGGACGTGGGGCGAGATCGGCTGTGCCTACGCTTCCTCGGAAACTTCGTTTATCATGGACTTCAGCGGCTCCTCGCCGACATTGTCCTCGATCTGGTCGTGTCCAGGCGTGTCCGGCAGCGCCTTGCGGAAATTCCTCGCATAATCCGGCGGCATCCTGGGCGGCATCATTGGCTCATAGGCGTCCACGACGGCCTCGATGATCACCGGTCCCTGCGTGGCGAAGGCCGCCTCAAGCACGCCCTCGACCTCTTCCGGCCGCGAGACGCTGTAGCCGATGCCGCCCATGGCCTCGGCGGCCATGGCGAAATCGATGGGCTGCAGCTCGCAGCCGAATTGCGGATTGCCAAGGAACATCATCTGCTCCCAGGCGATCTGGTTCAGCATGCCGTTCTTGAGCACGAGGACCTTGAGGGGAATGCCGTGCCGTACCGCAGTCGAGAATTCGCCGAGTTGCATGGCAAGCCCACCATCCCCAACCACTGCGAAGATAGGGCGCCCCGGAAAGGCAATGCCGGCGGCAATCGCATAGGGAAGGCCGCAGGCCATAGAGGCGAGCGCTCCAGAAACCCCGAATGCCTGTCCGGCCTTCATGTCGATGTGCCTGGCAGCCATCTCGGTATTCTGTCCTGAATCGGCTGCCAGGATCGCGTTCTCAGGCATACGCCTGCCGAATGCCTTGACCACGAGTTGCGGCTTCAGCGGCACATCCGGCTTGGCTTCGGATAATGCCATTGCATCGCGCCAGCGGGTCATTTCCTGCCGCGCCTTTCCCAGGAAGGAGCGGTCGCTCTTGCGCTCGAGGCGTTCGTTGAGAAGACGCAAGGTTTCGGCGGCATCGCCTACGAGCCCTGCCTCGACGGGATACCGCAGGCCGATCCTCTGCGCGTCACGGTCGATCTGGACGCCGCGCGCCTTGCCAGGTTCGGGATAGTATTCGATGTAGGGGAACGTCGATCCGACAATCAGCAGGGCGTCGCATTCGCTCAGCGCATCCTGCGAGGCGCGGGTGCCGAGAATGCCGATGCCGCCGGTCGTATTCGGATGGTCGTCGGGCAGCACGGCTTTGCCGAGCAGCGCCTTGGCGACGGGCGCCGCCAGCAGGTCCGACGCGCGCTCAAGTTCTTCGCGCGCGCCGAGTGCGCCGCGTCCGGCCAGGATAGCGACTTTTTTCGCCGCATTGAGAATCTTAACCGCCTGGTCGAGCTGGTCGGCAGCCGGAAGCCGGCTGCCTTCGAACCATCGATCGGGGGTGTGCGAGGGCCGGTTTCGCTTCGAGCGGTCTGCCTCGGGCAACTCGTTTTCCTGTACATCGCTGGCAATCGACAGATGGGCGACGCCGCGCCGGGCAAGAGCCGAGCGGCAGGCGAGACTGGCCAGGTTTTCCATATGGGCGGCATCGGAGACCTGCGCGTTGAAGATCGCGACGTCGTTGAAGGCGCGGGTCAGGTCGACGTCCTGCTGCGTAAAAGTCTCGATAAGGTCGTGGAACTGCATGCCGGTGATGGCAAGCACGGGAGCCTGGTCGAGCTTGGCGTCATAGAGGCCGGTAAGGAGGTGTGTGCCCCCCGGTCCCGAGGTGGCCAGGCAGACGCCCAACCTGCCGGTCCATTTGGCATAGGCGCACGCCATGAAGGCGGCAGATTCTTCGTGCCTGACCTGGACGAACCGGATGCGGTCCTGACGGGTGCGCAACGCCTCCATGATGCCGTTTATGCCGTCGCCCGGCAGGCCGAAGACGACCTCCACTTTCCAGTTGATCAGCGTGTCGACGAGGATTTCGGCGGCATTGGGCATGGCGGATTTCCTTTATTGAGCACGCCGCCCTCTCGAACCGAGAGGAGGTTCAGTGTTTCGTATCGGGATCGGGACAGAGCTGCCGTACGTCCTCAGGCAGCGAGGCGCGGACCTTTCTGATCTGACCAGGGTCGATATGATGAAAGAGGACCTTGAAGACCGATTGAACCGCGGCTTTCGGGTCGACGGGACGCGTATCGTTCATGCCCTGCTCAACCGGGCCGAGAAACTCTTCAAGAGAACGGCTCTTTTGCGGCAGGCGTGACGGCTCGAACTGCTCATAGTAGGTGCCGCGCACGAGCAGCGGCAACTGCGCTCCAAGATGCGAAGCCATGTCGACCGGCAGCCGGTCCCTGACGGTGCGCAGGACGACGCCGAGCAGGTGCCAAGCGAACTGGCGATCCTGTCCGTGGTCGGCCATGATCTCGTCCAGCCAGACGTTGGTGGTGTGGGTGGTCTTGTCGAAAATCTCGAGTCCGGTAGCGCTCATCGCCGCCTCCTCAATCGAATCGCTCACCCGCAAAACCCGTCGGCAAAACCATCGGTGGCAGGGAAAGTTTCATGCCGGGCCGAAATTTCTTCGCTTCGGCAGTTCACGCGAGATGCTGCACCGGCTGTCGCAGTCGCTGTCCGACGATCACAACGGCCGGAGCGTCCGCAACGTGATCGAATAGCGATGCTCTTTCACCGGCGGTATGCTGTGCTCCCACTCGGTCCGGGCGGCCCCAGCCATCAGATATGCGGACCTCGGCTCGACCGTGACGGTTTCGCGGTCCCATTTCGCACCGTTCCTGCGGCGCAGGCGGAAACTGCAAGCAGCCAACAGCGACACTCCGGCGACAATGCCGAAGTGCGGCTTGTCGCTATGCCATCCGATGCCGGCGCCCGGTCGATATTCGTTGATCAGGACCTGCACGAAATCGGTGGCAGGCAGGCCGGCAAAGCCGGCTACCTTGTCCCTCAAGGGCAGCAAGAAACCTGGTATGGGCGGCGCCTCCATCACCTGGCGCCGCTCATAGTCGTAGCGCAGGCCGAAGCCTGCCACGCGCCTGTTCGCGAGATAGCCGTGGAAATCGAATGGCTGGAAGGACAGGCTCTCGAGCTCCCGCACCAGTTCAGCTTCCTGCGCCGGCGTGATCAGTTCGGGCAGGTAACGAAATCCTTCCGGCAAGCTGTCGGGCGCACCAAAGAGGTCGTCCTGGCGAGGGTCCGTGGGATTGCTGGATCGGGGCGATGGCATCGCCTTTAGATGGTGAAATCCGCGGCTGAGGCAAGATTTCCCCGGCCGGCTGTGTGGGGCGGCTCGCATTTGATGGGAACCTCGACTTCGCTGTCGGATTATTCAATGCGGGCGGCACGCATCGTATTTCAACCAGCTTTGCCAAGGAGAAACTCGTGCGGGCAATGCGTAGCCGGCCTGAACAAGGAGAGCTCGATCTCATCGACCGTTATTGGCGGGCGGCGAATTTTCTGTCGGTCGGACAGATCTATCTGATCGACAATCCGCTGCTGAAGGAGCCGTTGCGGCCGGAGCACATCAAACCTCGCCTGCTTGGCCACTGGGGGACCACGCCCGGGCTGAATTTCATCTACGTCCATCTCAATCGCATCATCAGGCAGCGTGATGCCGACGTGATCTACATTTGCGGCCCAGGCCATGGTGGACCGGGGATGGTCGCCAATACCTATCTCGAAGGGACCTACAGCGAAATCTATCCCGAGGTCAGTCGCGACGAGGATGGGCTGCGCAAGCTCTTTCGCCAATTCTCCTTTCCGGGCGGCATCCCGAGCCATGCCGCCGCGGAAACGCCGGGGTCGATCCATGAGGGCGGCGAACTCGGCTATGCGATGGCTCACGCCTATGGCGCCGCGTTTGACAACCCGGACCTCGTCGTGGCCTGCGTGATCGGCGACGGCGAGGCGGAAACGGGGGCGCTGGCAGCCTCCTGGCATTCGAACAAATTCCTCAATCCGGTCCATGACGGCGCTGTCCTGCCGATCCTTCATCTCAACGGCTACAAGATCGCGAATCCGACGGTGCTCGCCCGGATCGACGCGCAGGAGTTGCGAAGCTTGCTGGCTGGATATGGCTATGAACCTTTTTTCGTCGAAGGCGACGAACCGCAGGCGATGCACCGGCTGATGGCCGAAACGCTCGATACTGTCTTCGATCGGATCGATGAAATCCAGAAGGAAGCGCGCGAGACCGGCAGAGTGGATCATCGGCCCCGCTGGCCGATGATCGTGCTGAGAAGCCCGAAGGGCTGGACCGGCCCGAAGGAGCTGGATGGCAAGAAGGTCGAGGGTTTCTGGCGCGCGCACCAGGTGCCGATCACCGACCCGCGAAACGATGCAGGCCATCTCGCAGCTCTGGAAAATTGGATGCGCGGCTATCGGCCCGAGACGCTTTTCGATGAAGCGGGCAGGTTTCGAAACGAGCTACAGGCCCTGGCGCCGGACGGCGAGCGGCGCATGGGCAGCAATCCACATGCCAATGGAGGGATGCTCAAGCAGGAGTTGCGATTGCCGGATTTCCGCCACTTCGGGGTCGCGGTCCCGAAACCCGGCGGCGCAAGGGCCGAGGCGACGAAGCTCATGGGAGCGTTCATCGAGGAGGTCATACGGCTGAATGCCGATGCCCGCAATTTCAGGCTCATGGGACCGGACGAGACATCGTCCAACAGGCTGGATGCGGTCTTCGACGCGACCGAGCGCGTCTGGATGGAAAAGATCGAGCCTTATGACGAGCATCTGGCGCGCGACGGCCGCGTCATGGAGGTGCTGAGCGAACATCTTTGCCAAGGCTGGCTGGAAGGATACCTGCTGACCGGCCGGCACGGCCTCTTCTCATGCTACGAGGCGTTCATCCACATAGTCGATTCCATGTTCAACCAGCACGCCAAATGGCTGAAGGTCTCGCGTGAACTTGTCTGGCGGCGGCCGATCGCGTCGCTCAACTATCTGTTGACCTCCCATGTGTGGAGGCAGGACCACAATGGTTTCAGCCACCAGGATCCCGGCTTCGTCGATCTCGTCGCCAACAAGAAGGCGGACATCGTGCGCATCTACTTCCCGCCGGATGCCAATACGCTGCTCTGGGTCACGGATCACTGCCTGCGAACCTACAATCGGGTCAACGTGATCGTTGCCGGCAAGCAGCCGGCTTCCCAGTGGCTGCCGATGGACGACGCCATACGTCATTGCGAGGCCGGCATCGGGATCTGGGATTGGGCGGGAACCGAGCGTGGAGGGGAGGATCCCGACGTGGTGATGGCCTGCGCGGGAGACGTGCCGACGCTGGAGACGCTCGCCGCTGTCGACCTTCTTCGCCAGGCGATACCGGATCTCGCGATACGCGTCGTCAATGTAATGGACCTGATGGCGCTGCAACCCAAGGAGCAGCACCCCCACGGCCTGGCGGACGCGGAATTCGACAGGCTGTTCACGACCGGCAGACCGGTGGTCTTCGCCTACCACGGCTATCCCTATCTCATTCACCGGCTGACCTACAAACGGGCCAATCACGACAACTTCCACGTTCGCGGCTACAAAGAAGAGGGCACGACGACCACGCCCTTCGACATGGCGGTGCTCAACGAACTGGACCGTTTTCACCTAGCCATCGAGGCGATCGACCGGGTGCCGGGGCTGAGCGCCAGGGCAGCCGATGCGAGGGCCCGATTTGCCGACGGCCTGAACGAGCACACGCGCTATGTTCGCGAACATGGCGAGGACATGCCCGAGATCCGGAACTGGGCCTGGCGCGACAAAGCGGGCGCGGCGGATGGTTAAGGCTGTGCCCGCCGGGGAGTGCCGCTCGTGACCAGCGCAATACTCGCCCTCAATGCAGGCTCGTCCAGCCTGAAGTTCGGCCTGTTCGAAGCCGGATCACAGGAGGGGCCGGTGCTCACGGTGAGCGGTGCGTGCGAAGACTTGGATGACGAGCCAAGCCTCGTCGCCAAGGACGCGTCGGGCAAATCCATCTTCAAACGCGCCGTCAAGCCCGCAAGCCCGCCCGTAGAGGTTCTCCTGCGGGACTTGTTCGATGTCCTCGATCCGTATCTTGCGCAGGCTCCGCTGAGCGCGGTCGGCCATCGCATCGTCCATGGTGGCAAGCGGTTTTCGACTCCGGTCCTGCTGACCGGCGAGATCGTCGAGGCGCTCGACGCGCTGACGCCGATGGCACCGCTCCACCAGCCGGCCGGCCTGGCGCCGGTTCGTGCGATCTCCAAACTGCTGCCCGGCCTACCCCAGATCGGTTGCTTCGACACCGCCTTTCACCGCACGCTGGAGCCGCCCGTCAACCGCTATGCGCTGCCGCGCGAGTTCGAGGAAAGCGGGATCCGCCGTTACGGCTTCCACGGCCTTTCCTACGAATTCGTCGCAGGCCAGCTGCAGGCGCTTTCGCCCGGACTCCGGGGCAAGCGTTGGGTGGTCGCGCATCTCGGCAGCGGATGCAGCCTGTGCGCCATGCGCGAAGGCAGAAGTCTCGACACCACCATGGGGTTCACCGCGCTTGACGGGTTGATGATGGCCACGCGGCCGGGCGCCATCGACCCCGGCGTGCTTCTCTACCTTCAGCAGGCGCGCGGCATGTCCGTGAAAGAGTTGGAGACCTTGCTCTATCACAAGTCCGGCCTGCTCGGCGTTTCGGGAGTGTCGGCAGATGTGCGGACATTGCTTGGCAGCAAGGATCCTCGTGCGGCGGAGGCGATCGATCTCTTCACGTTTCGGATCGCCCGCGAGATCGCGGCGATGGGAGCCACGCTCCAGGGTATCGAGGCGCTGGTGTTCACGGGAGGGATCGGAGAGCATTCCTGGCAGATCCGTGAAGCGGTTTGCGAGCGCCTGCGATGGCTGGACGTGTTGCTCGACGCGAATGCAAACCGGTCGGGAAAAGGGCGGATCACCGGCGAGGGCAGCGCAGTCGATGTTTACGCAATCGCCACTAACGAAGAATTGATCATCGCCCGCCAGGTGCTGGCGACCGTGCCGATCTGACCGCTGAACTCGGTCCGCGGCGACCCGCCGGGACCATCAGGCAGGAACCTCCGGCCTTGGGGATTGTTTATGGGCCAACCAAGAGTTGATATGGAAGGACTTCCTCATGGCAAGGGAGAATCCGGCTTCCACGGCCAGCATCGCCGGCCATCCCATCCATCCGATGCTCGTGCCCATTCCCATCGCCTGCTTCGTCGGCGCATTGCTGACGGACCTGAACTACTGGCGGACGGCGGAGATGATGTGGGCGAATTTCTCCGCCTGGCTGCTGACGGTCGGGGTGATCGTCGGCGTCCTAGCCGCCATTGCCGGCTTCACCGACTTCCTGGGCGATCGCCGGGTGCGCGCACATAAAACTGCGTGGCTGCACATGCTGGGCAATGCGCTGGCGGTCATACTCTCCTTCTTCAACATGCTCATACATACCCGTGATGCCTGGACCTCGGTCCTGCCCACAGGCCTGATCCTGTCGGCGCTGGTGGTACTCATCCTGATATTTACCGGCTGGCTGGGCTGGGCCCTTGTCTACCGCCACCACGTGGGAGTGGCCGATGAAACCGTTTGATCGATCCGGCAAGCGACGCGCTTATGGTACAGGGCTTGCGTTCCTTTGCTTTGCCACGCTCGGCGCCGCGGGCTGCAGCGACGACGCCGCCGACCCAAGCACTCAGATCGGCCCCAACCCGAATTTGCCGGAGATAAAGCAATATCTGTTCCCGCCGATGCATCTTGCATCCGTCGTCGGTTGGAAGAAGGACGAAACGCCGACGGTAGCGCAGGGCCTGCAGATCCATGCGCTGGCGACCGGGCTTCAGCATCCGCGCTCGCTCTACATCCTGCCGAACGGCGATGTGCTGGTCGTCGAATCGAAGGCCCCGCCGGAACCGCCAGCCAAACGGCCGAAGGATATCGTGATGGGCCTGATCGAATCGCTTGTCACCTCGGGCGGCGATACGGGACCGAGCAACCGCATCACCTTGCTGCGTGACAGCAATGGCGACGGCGTGCCTGACGTCCGGGATGTGTTCCTCGATCACCTGAATTCGCCCTTCGGCGTCGCCCTGGTGGGAAACGACCTCTATGTTGCCAACACCGACGCGATCATGCGCTACCCCTACAAACCAGGCGACACCAAGATCACCGCGCCGGGTGTCAGGTTGACGGAATTGCCGGGCGGTCCGATCGATCATCATTGGACCAAAAGCCTCGTCGCCAGCCCGGACGGTTCGTTGCTCTATGTCGGCGTCGGTTCGAACAGCAACATCACCGAAAACGGCATCGGCGCGGAAAAGGATCGTGCCGCGATCTGGCAGGTGGACAGGGCCACCGGACGATCGCGCATTTTTGCCAGCGGATTGCGCAATCCGAACGGCTTGAGCTTCGAGCCGCAGACCGGAGCACTCTGGACTGTCGTCAACGAGCGCGATGAACTTGGGCCAAATCTGGTTCCAGACTATATGACTTCGGTGAAGGATGGCGGCTTCTACGGCTGGCCGTACAGCTATTACGGCCAGCATGTCGATCCCCGGGTAATGCCGCAGCGCCCCGATCTGGTCGCCAAGGCGATCGTTCCCGACTATGCGCTGAGCTCGCATGTGGCACCGTTGGGCATGGCCTTCTACACCGGAACCAGCCTGCCGCAGACATATCGAGGCGGCGCCTTTGTCGGCGAGCACGGCAGCTGGGACCGTCCCGGGCTGAATGGCTACAAAGTCGTCTTCGTGCCATTCAGCAGTGGCCGTCCGAGTGGCATGGCTCAAGACGTCGTCACAGGTTTCCTCAACGACCAGGAGGAGGCGCGTGGTCGGCCGGTCGGCGTTGCCATCGACAAAACCGGAGCGCTGCTGATCGCGGACGATGTCGGAAACACAGTGTGGCGCGTCACACCCTCGGGGTGATGATCGCTGCTTCAGGCATGTCGCTCTCCCGCGGGTCGGCATCAAGCTCGGTCCGCCTTTGTCCCTTTGGCAGGATGTCACGAAATATTACGTGAGGGAACGTCGGCGCCGAAATCTGCATTCTCCGGGGGAGACGACCGTCGTCTCGAAGTTGGATTGAAAGGAGAATTACCATGCCCAATCAAGGTGGTAGCCACGAGCAACATGTGAAGGCGGGCCAGCAGAGCCACAAGAACACGGAAAACAAGAACCGCCAGCAGCAACAGGCCGCAGGCAACAATGAGCGGCAACAGGGCGACGGCTCCAACATGCGGGGCGGCTCGCACGAACAACATGTAAGAGCGGGCCAACAGAGCCACAAAAACCGCTAGGGCATTTCAGCCAGGCGCGCTGACGCTCGCTCCGTATCATGACATGAGAAAGGTCCATCCCGAGGAATCGGGATGGGTTTGTGTCTACCCCGGCTCAAGGTCAGTCCGCGGGAGCTGTGTAACGGCGGCCAATGGCCTCGGCGATGGCCGCGCGGCTCTCCTGCATGTCCGTGCCGGTATCCGTTTCTATGTCCGCCACCTCGTCGGCGAGGTTCTTGTCCTTGATCTTGCTGCGGAACCATTTCGAATAGTCGCCGGCGCGCAGGTGATGTTCCCAGGTGCGATCGTCGATGCCTTCTGCGATGTGAAGGAACATCATCAGGTTCTGCGCTTTCAGGTTAAGCGCTCCGTCCGGCCCCCGGAAATAGAAGCTGTTGCCGCCAAGGTCGCCCTCGGCATATTTGCGCATGTGCCGCTTGCGAACCTGGCGGGGCCGTTCGACCTTGACCGTCCTGATCGGCTCGCCCGATGATCGGTTCCAAAACAGGACTTCGTCCTTTGGAGGCGGCACGGCGCCGTCGGGAACGTCGATGCCGGTAGCGGCACAGAAGCTTGCGACGATCTTGTCGGCTTCCGGTCCAAGCGCCAGAACGGTTTCGACGCCAGCCAGGACGTCGCGCGAAACCAGATCGGGGTGCACGGTGATCAGAATGGTCGCGGGGAGGCTCTTGGGCAGCGCGAAAGACGCGCCGTCCCGGGCCTGAGGCAAAAGATGGTGCGCCTCATCGATGATCAGCCAATGCGGTCGGCCGGTGCGCGCTCGAATGCTGGCCATGTCCGGCAGCAGCTTGGCAAAATTGCCGGGCCGTTCGGCGGTCTTCAGCCCCAGCATGTTGACAGCGACATTGTTGGTTGGCTTGGACAGAAGATCGAAGACCTCACGCGAGATCGGCGGGGTCTTGGCGTCGCCAACCACCACCACATTCTCGAGTTCCTGATAGTCGCCTTCGGGGTCGAGAACGCAAAACTGAAACCCCTTCTCGACAAAGCGCTCGGTCAACGCGGTGGCAAGCGTGGATTTGCCGATGCCGGACGTGCCGGCCAGCAGCACGCCGCCGCCATGCGGTGAAAGGTGCACCTGCGCGCCCGCTATGTCGGTTCCCACTTCCACGTGTTGGCGAGCCGTCTCCACGAAGCCGGCATCGCGCGATATGAGCTGTTCAATCAGTTCCACCACGCCGGCACCTCGAGGGCTGGCTGTGACGAAATCCGCCGTCTCCTTAACGGTCGGCAATGCGTTGGCCACGGCGACGCCGAAGCCGACGGCGCGCAGGAATGCATGGTCGTTCTCGGCATCGCCGACGCCGACGACGTTGTGGGCGGAAAACCCCAATTCCTCGAGTGCGCAGGCAAGGCCGGTGGCCTTGTTGACCCCGCTTGGCAGCACCATCACCGCGCCCTTGTTGAAGATGATCTCGAGCTCAAGTCCAAGCTCCTTGATCTCCGACAGCACGGCGGCTTCCTGTGGTTCCCAGGTGGCCACGACGCAGCGTCCGACCGACAGGGGCGCGACCCCGCGACGCTTCAGCCGGTCGACGAATTCAGCCGGAGGCGCCGGCGCCAAAAGCCGTTCCTTCTTCGAAGCGGGCGTATAGATCAACGCGCCGTTTTCGGCGACCACCCTGTCGAAGATGTCGAGTGCCGGAAAGACCCGCTCAAGATCGGCAAGCTCGCGGCCGGTCACCATGATCAGCTTGCGGCCCGTCTGCTTCAGCCGTTCGAGCGCAGCATAGGTCGCATCGGAGACGACCCCGTCTTCGGCGAGCGTGCCGTCATAGTCTGTCGCTAGGGCAAGAACATACATCCTGGATATCGTCTGCGCTTGAAACCAGACACCCCGATCGCCCGAAGGCAGCTTCGGCTGTCCGGGCTAACGATGCCGAATGGCGATGGTTCCATGCAGGGAAACGGCCCATGCAACCATATTGAAACCCAGGACTCCGCGGGTAATTTTGCCCGTCGCGCCCGATTTCCTTCAGGCCGCAACGCGACCGTGGCGGAACCAGGCAGGGTTCCCGCTGTTAACAACGCGGGCGATCAATCGGTTGCCGATGTGTGGGAGCCATGCGTGCCATGATCAACGATCCGTTGCCGGGAACTGTTCCGGCATCCCTTCCCGCGATCGACGCAAAGGCCGCCCCGACGCTCAAGAACGCCGAGGCGGAGGTGTTCTATACCGAAGCCATTCGCGAACTCGCCGCCACCGACATTCCTTTCCTTGTCGCCGGAACCTATGCGGTAAGCGCCTACACCGGCGTCATCCGTCAGACCAAGGATCTCGATATCTTCTGCAAGGCAGGCGACTTCTCGCGCATCCTGGCCCATTTCAAGCAGCTCGGCTATGCGGTCGAAATCGAGGATGACCGGTGGCTTGGGAAGGTCTTCAAGGGCACGCATTTCTTCGACATCATATTCGCCTCGGCGAATGGAACGATGCCGGTAAGTGACCAGTGGATGGAGCATGCCCGCCAAACCGAACTGCTGGGAAGCCGGGTGAGGATCGTCGGCCCGACCGAGCTCATATGGTCCAAATGCTTCATCCAGGACCGAGGGCGTCATGACGGGGCGGACATCGCCCATACGATCCTCAAGGCGCAGGACCAGATCGACTGGCACAGGCTGCTGTCCTACCTGGAAGTCCACTGGGAAGTGCTGCTGATGCAGATTCTCAGTTTCAGATGGATCTATCCGAGCGAGCGCGACCGCATCCCCACATGGCTGCTTGACGAACTGCTCGACCGCCTTGCCAAGCAGCGCCAATTGCCTTCCCCCAGAATGAAGATCTGCCGCGGGCGCCTGCTTTCGCAGACCGATTACGAAATCGACGTCAAGGAATGGGGCTTCGCCGGCGTCGGCGGTACAGGAGAATTTCGTGATGGCTGAACGGACCGAAGACGCTCCGGCGATGGAGGGCACCGCCACGATCAAGGTGGCGGCCGTTGGCGACCTGCATGTGAAGGAGGACGCCCAGACATCGTATCGCGATCTCTTCGGCGAAATGTCGCGCGAGGCCGATATCCTCGTTCTTCCAGGCGATCTGACCAATCTGGGCAAGCCCCGCGAAGCCGAGATCCTCGCCGAAGACCTGCGCGCCTGCTCTATCCCGGTGGTCGGCGTGCTCGGCAACCATGATTATGAATCCGGTGCGGTCGAGGACGTCGCGGAAATCCTGCGTCAAGCGGGCGTCCATCTCCTCGACGGGCAGACGACCGAAATAGAGGAGGTCGGTTTTGTCGGCGTGAAAGGGTTCGTCGGGGGGTTCGGTTCACGCATGCTCGGCTCCTTCGGCGAGCCGGCCATCAAGTCGATGGTCGCCGAGAGCGTCAGCGAGGCCATGCGGCTTGAGAACGCGATGCGCCAGGTTCGCGCAAAACGCACGCTTGTCATTTTGCACTACGCTCCGATCGTCGAGACCATCGCCGGCGAACCCCTGGAGATATTTCCGTTTCTGGGCTCGTCGCGGCTGGCGGAAACGATCGACCGGTTCCAGGTCAGTGCTGTCGTGCACGGCCATGCGCATCGGGGAAGCTATGAGGGCCGCACGCCCGGCGGGGCGAGGGTCTACAACGTCGCCATGCACGTTTCCAAACCGACCGGCCGACCCTATGCCTTGCTTGAAATCTGACGGAGTCGGGGCGCCGTCCCGACGGTCAGCTTACCGCTTTGATCGATTTTGCCAGTTCTTCGAGCTTGTGCGGATCGTTGCCGTGACGGCGCACGAGCTCGCGTGCCTGATTGGACGGCAGATCGGCTGTCGCCACCAGTTGCCGGACCTGTTCACTGTCGACCGCGACTTGGGGCAAGTTGCTGCCGGAAATTCTCTCGTCACCAGCCATCGTCTTTCTCCTCGATCGATGTCGAGACAACGGATTGGAAAACCGTCCGGTTCCGAAAGACGGGGCTGAAGTCGACCGGCGGATCCGATCGGCAGCGCGCCGTCTCGATCCGTGGCGGCAAGGCCGGAGGCGACCGCGAATTGGCCATGGAACAAATGACGCCGGCCAGGAGTTGCGTCCCGAATGAAGGGAGGTGATCCCGATGCCAAACCCAGGAAAACCAGATCCCAATCGCGACGTGCCGATGCCGGCGCCGACCTGGAAGCCCGAACCGATCGAGGAGCCTGATCCGGAACAACTCCCGGACGAGGCGCCTCTGCCCGATCCCGACGAGAACGAAGAGTCGCCGATGCATGCCGGCAGCCGCGTCGTCTGAACGTGCGACGCATGAATCCCGATCCCGTGGCAATGGAACCTCTTGGGCCGGCGCCATTGTCCCTCCATCGTGTTTCCATCACAGCAACGGCAAGGGGCGCTTCAACCAAAGGAGAACATCATGAAAGTTGGCAACTGCATGACGCAAGGCGTTCAGGTCGCCAGTCCGGACCAGACCCTGCGGGAGGCCGCCGCCGCCATGGCCAGCCTCGATGCCGGCGCTCTGCCCGTAGGCGAGGACGACCGGCTGGTCGGAATGATCACTGATCGCGACATCGCCGTCCGTGGCGTCGCCCAGGGTAGGGGCCCGGATACGCGGATACGCGAAGTGATGAGCGCCGAGATCAGGTACTGTTACGACGACGAGGAGATCGAAGACGTGCTCCAGCAGATGGGGGACCTTCAGGTTAGACGGCTGCCGGTGATCAGCCGTGAAAAACGGCTGGTTGGCATCATCTCGCTTGGCGATCTCACGAAAAACGGCGAGGCAGCACGAGCCGGCGAAGCGCTGAACGGCATCTCACAGGCAGGCGGCGCGCATTCGCAGACGGCACACTGACCATCGATGACATTGCGAGAGCGCTGCCCGCGTCCCGCGGGCGGCGACGGCGGCTCAGCGATCGATCTCTCCAAAGACGATGTCGAGGGAGCCGATGATCGCCGAGACGTCGGCGATCATGTGCCCCCGGGACAGATAGTCCATCGCCTGCAGATGTGCGAAGGACGGCGCGCGAATCTTGCACCGGTAAGGAACATTGCCCCCATCCGAAACCAGATAGACGCCGAACTCGCCTTTCGGCGCCTCGACGGCGGCATAGACCTCGCCCTCGGGCACGTGATGGCCTTCCGTGTAAAGCTTGAAATGGTGAATGGTCGCTTCCATGGAGCGTTTCATCTCCGCGCGGCGTGGCGGCGTGATCTTCCGGTTGGGAATTGCGACCGGTCCTTGGCCTTGCGGCGACCGTAGCTTGTCAAGACATTGCCTCATGATCCGGACCGACTGGCGCATCTCCTCCATTCGTACGAGGTAGCGGTCATAGCAGTCGCCGTTCTTGCCGATGGGAATATCGAAATCCATCTGCGGGTAGCATTCGTAAGGCTGCGCCTTGCGCAAATCCCATGCCGCGCCCGACCCACGCACCATTACGCCCGAAAATCCCCAAGCCCAGGCATCGTCGAGACCGATGACGCCGACGTCGACATTGCGCTGCTTGAATATGCGGTTTTCGGTGAGCAGTTCTTCGAGATTGTCGCAGACCTTGAGGAACGGATCGCAGAAATCCCACATATCGTCCAACAGGTCCGGAGGAAGATCCTGATGTACGCCGCCGATCCTGAAATAGTTGGCATGCATGCGGGCGCCCGATGCCCGTTCATAAAACACCATCAGTTTCTCGCGTTCGGCGAAACCCCAGAGCGGCGGCGTGAGGGCGCCGATATCCATCGCCTGCGTGGTGACATTGAGCAGATGGGACAGCAGCCGGCCGATCTCGCAATACAGCACGCGAATGAGCTGGCCGCGCTGTGGAGCCGAGATCCCGAGCAGCTTCTCCGCCGCCAGGCAGAAGGCGTGCTCCTGATTCATCGGCGCCACATAGTCAAGCCTGTCGAAATAGGGCAGGGCCTGTAGGTAGTTCTTGTACTCGATCAACTTCTCCGTGCCTCGATGCAGCAGCCCGATATGCGGATCGACGCGTTCGACGACTTCGCCGTCGAGTTCGAGCACCAGCCGCAGGACGCCATGCGCCGCAGGGTGCTGCGGCCCGAAGTTTATCGTGAAATTGCGGACCGTCGCGTCAGCCATGACGCCCTCCTTCGACCGTTGCCGCCTGGCACCGGGAATGGGACATCCGCCGAAGCACCGGGTTCTGCCCCACGCCGTCAGGTCGTGGTCTGGATGATCAGCGTCAGCGTGCCGTCGCCGTCAATGTTGGCCGCCACCACTTCGGAGGCATCAAGTCCATTCGCGGCCAGGACCGAGGAAGCTTCCGGCGATGCGCTGACCGAACGCTGCAGGACGTGAAGGTCTTCCTGGCTGGTCTGGGCAACCACGGTCTCGACCTTAGCCTTGAGGTCGGGTGGCAAGTCCGCCAATGCGACGATGGCTATGTTGGTGAATGTCTGTCCGGTGATGCCCTGGTCGGGGCCGGTCTGACCTGGCACGGCTTCCGGTGCCGGTGCGTCCGGGGGAAGGGGTGCGTTTTGGGACTGAGCATGGGCAGGCAAAGCCAGAGTGAGTGCCGCCAGGATGATGATTGCCTTGTTCATGATATCTTCCTTCCTTGTTCGAGGAGGGTCGATCGGGATGACGCGCGACAGGGACAGCAAGCCATCGCCTCGAACAGTGTTGCGTGTTCAAAGCGCGAAGTCCGGATTTGTTCCGGCTCCGGTCGAATCCGAGGCAGGGACGAGGACGCATCGCTGCCCTGCCTATGGTCGGGGACCTTTATCGCTGATCGCGTCAAACCGTTCGATGTCGTAGCGCGGACTGATCCGAGCCAGTATCTCGACGGAGGGTTTGGCCGCGTCGGGCTGTTTCCAGCTCAGCTCGAAGGAGAATACGAACCGGCCGCGCTCGATGTCGTGCTGCATTCCGAGAAAGCGCCAGCGATAGCCCAGCGGTTGAACCAGCGCGTCGAGGTCAGGCGGAACGCCGTTCGCCAACGAGATCGCCAGGATCGCATGATGGGTTCGTGGGATCCACAGATCGACCTGCTTCAGCACCTGAAGCGTTATCAACGTCAAAACCGTCCCCGCTGTGCCAAGTGCCAGTTGTCCGCCGCCGAAGGCGAGGCCGATTGCGGTCATGACCCACAAGGTGGCGGCCGTGGTGACACCTGTCACGAAGTCGCCGCGGCGGAGAATGGCTCCGCCGCCAATGAAGCCGACGCCCGTCAGCACGCCCAGCGGAAAACGCAGCACGTCCATCACACTGAACGAATCGGGGCCCTTGCCGCCCACCTCGAGCAGGATATTGGCCTGCATCATCGCGATCGCGGCCGCCAGGCCGACCAGGATGGTTGTTCTGAGCCCGGCGGTGTGGCCGCGGGCTTCCCTGTTCATTCCGATGATCACGCCGGCAACAAAAGCAAGAGCCAGGCGCAGGGCTAGGTCGGTCAAGGTTGGATGAAGCGGCATGGTCATAGCGGGGACGACTCACGCAACGGGCTCGTTCTCCAACACCGCGGAGCGTTCGATGGTTCCCTAGGTGGAAGGTGAAGCTTCTTGTCGGGTTCAGGCAACCCACGACGTCCCGGTGCGTTTGGCACAGAACGCACTCGGGAGATCTTTCCATGCCGCTCACCGCCTTTGCGCTCAATTGCACCTTGAAGGCCTCCGACGACGCCGAGAAATCGTCCACGGACCGCCTGCTGGCGGATCTGCTGGCGGCAATGGTGCCGCATGGGGTGCGCGGCGAGATTGTTCGCGCCCTCGACCATGACGTCAAACCCGGCGTGCTGTCGGACATGGGCGAGGGAGACGGTTGGCCGCAGCTCCGCAGGAAGATCCTCGACGCCGACATCTTCGTGCTGGGCCTGCCCATCTGGCTCGGCCAGCCGTCGAGTGTCGCCAAGCGCGTCCTGGAACGCATGGATGCGTTTCTATCGGAAACCGACAAACAAGGCCGGATGCCGGCCGCCGACAAGGTCGCGATCGTGGCGATCGTCGGCAATGAAGACGGCGCTCACGCCTGTCACGCGGCGTGCTTTCAGGCGCTAAACGACGTCGGCTTCACGATTCCTGCCAACAGCGGCGTGTATTGGGTTGGGCAGGCTATGGGCGACGTCAACTATGTCGACCTGCCCGGAACGCCGGAAGCCGTGGTCGAGATGATCGAAATGGCGGCTTCGAATGCGGCCCATCTGGCCAGCGTGCTGAAGGAAAGGCAATATCCCGGCGTCGGAAAGTGAAGAGATTTTCGTGGCGGCACGGAGTGCCCGTTGCCCTGACACCCTCGGCCACTCGATGGTTGCCGGGCGCCAGATCAGTGTAGGCGCCCCTGGGGTCACGTCTCGTCAAAAGGCCCGGCTCGCCTGGCCAGATCGCGCGATATGGCACCTTCCTCTTCGTCGTCGGGCAATGCCTCGTCGCTGTTCTGGTAGGCGTTGTCATCGTCCTCCTCCGGCAGGTCGCCTTCCTTCTCGACGTCGACGACGGCGTCGACGTTGTCGGACACCTTGTCTGGAAGAACCCTGCCGCCCTTGATTGCATCCCAGTCCGCCTGCTGGATTGCCGGGGCTTCAGTTTCGTCCCGTTGTTCGGATCGTTGCTTCTTGCGCGGTTCCATCTCATGTCTCCGATATGAACGGGTGCCTCATGTGGCCCCTTTGTCGCCAGTTGCATCTCTTTCCGCCGCCAGAACTCGGCTATCCTGATGGATCGTGGAATCGGAAAGGCTAACGGATAACCGCCGACCCGGCCCGTTGTTCCTCTCAGTGGGATCGGTTGGTGTTCCGCCTTGGGCCTGGGATGCAGCATCGCGGGGTAGCCGCCGCATTCGCGCAACCAATCCCGCATTACCTCGTTTTGCCTTTGAGACCGGCCCTTGAACTTTACCAATTGGAAATCTCAGAGACACTCAAATGAACCCTTCAGCCGAGCCCCGATCACCGTCGGGAAACAATCTCCATATTCAGCCTTTCCATGGAACGGTGACTGTCAGATTCTCCGACGCCATCATCGCCTCCACCGAACATGCGCTGCAGGTCCAGGAAACGGGGAGGGATCCTGTGTTCTACATCCCGTTCCAGGACATCTATTTCGACCTGCTCGAGAAAACCGATACCACCTCGATATCGCCAAAAGGCACTGCGAGCTATTGGCGTGTGCATGCCGTTGGCGGATCGGCGGATGATTTCATGTGGGCGTATGAAGAGCCCGCGGCGCCTGTCCGGGTGCTTGCTCGCCATGCCGCCTTCGATCCCGGCAAGGCTCGCATAGACGCCGATCCCGCTGAAGACGAGCGCCACACGCCTCACATAGTGGAATAGCAGGGCAGCGGCAGGATCTATCCAAGGGAACCGATTCCATTGGGTTGTCGTGCGATGACACCGGCCCAGGTCGCCTTCACGCTGCGCGGTCTTCGTCGAGAATGCGCAGGCCCTCTTCAAATTTCGCGAGAGGAATCCCGGCCCGGCGCGCTTGCCACAGGTTGTCGGCCAGATCGGCACGCTTGACCGCCCGCGCCAGGGGATTTGACGCAGCCCGGCGCACGAAAGCGATTTCGTTCTCGCCAGGCCTCTTCGTCAGTGCATCGACCGCGGCGACAATCGAGGGGCCAAACCCCGCCGATTTCAGCCTTGTCCTTGTCCAGCCTTCCCCTTTTTCGAGGACGTCATGCAGATAAGCCACGATCTTCTGGTCAAGGGTTTCGACCGTGTCGACCACGCGCCTGCAGTGTTCGATATAGGGTTGCCCGGTCTTGTCGGTCTGCGATCGATGCGCGTCCTCGGCAATCTTGGCCGCGCGGTAGAGCATGCTCATTGCCAGCCTCCCTTCATTCAATCTGTTCGAACCCGCATTGCCGGGGCGCCTTGTCCGGCCGCCATCGCAGCAGTTTCGTTCCATGGCGAAACCGATTGCCGGTGACATGATCGAAACGGACTTCGACCACCAACTCCGGCCGCACGGGCTCCCACTCCCCGCTGCGTTCGGTGCTCCAGCGGCTCGGCCCGCCGGGAGCCTTGCCGGTAAAGCCGGGTCCGCCTCTCAGGTTCTCGAGCTTCGCGGTAATTTCTGCCCTGTCGTCCTTGCCGATCGTCGACGTAAACCCGACATGGTCGAGTTTGCCGTGGTCGTCATAGAGACCGAGCAGCAGGGATCCGACCTGGCTGCTGCCCGTCAGGTAGCGGAACCCGCCGACGACACAGTCCGCGGTGCGCAGCCGCTTCACCTTGATCATGGTGCGCTCGCCCGGCCGATAAGGGTCCATCAGCAGTTTGGCGACAACTCCATCGGTGGAGCCGTGGCCGGCCTCGCCCAGCCAGCGCCTGGCGGTGGTCACGTCGGTGGTGCGCGGCGACAACCGCAACGAGGAAACGCCCGACCTCATGACGAAGCGCTCGATCGCGGCCCGTCGTTCCGTCAAGCTCTTGTCGAGCATGATCCCCCCGTCCGGATCGGCGAGAATATCGAACAGGACGAGACGGGCCGGGGTTTGCGCGCTCAGCATGCGAATCCTGCTTTCGGCAGGGTGAAGCCGCATCTGCAAGGCCTCGAAGGAAGGATCGCCATTCACTTCGATGACTATCTCGCCGTCAAGAACGAAAGACTGGGTATCGAGATCGCGCAACAGTGTCGTTATTTCCGGAAAATACCGGCCGAGCGGCTTGCCGGACTTGGCCCTGAGATCGACGCTTGCGGTGCCTTTGAAGGCCAGGCAGCGGAATCCGTCCCACTTCGGCTCATACTGCCAGAGACCGTCGTCGCCCGGCAGTGCGTCGGCCGCCTTGGCCTCCATGGGGCGGGTATCCAAAGGCAGCGGAAAAGCAGCGGCCACGGCTTCTACCACCGCTCTTCGGCGTCGTGGTGCGGCAGGTCCACACCGCAGCATGTCCATCCGAGCCGTTGCGCGGATCCGTAATTGTAGCGTGGCTCGAGATCGGCGGGATCGTCGAAGGTTCCGACATGCAGGGCGATCTCATCCGGCGATGCATCGTAGGCCAACGCGACGGGCGATCCGCAGTCGCGGCAGAAGCTTCTTTGTGCAATGGGTGATGACCTGCGGCAGAAAGGCTTGTTGGAAAGCCATTCCAAGCTGGCTGATGGTACCCACGCCAGGACTGCGAACGCACTGCCGGTCGAGCGTCGGCACATGTCGCAGTGGCAATAGTGAGTGCGCGGCCTGGAGATGGTGCGATAGCGGACGTTGCCGCACAGGCATCCCCCGGTTCGTTCTCTCATTTCTTGCTGCGCGACCATTGGCCGATCTCTCGAACCTCGATGCTGGTCAACGTTCCACCGATGATGTGGTTTCCGAGAGCCCGAGGGGAACGAGTTTCGCTGCCTCGCGTTTGGTCGGCACTCGAGAAACTGGGGACTAGCGCAAGGATGTCGACTTGAACGGAACCCCTATCCGGCTGGCATGTGCGTTCAGGTATCCGTCCCTGGCCGCCTTGTGCCGGCTCGACGCCGAAGACGACAAAGCGGGTCGCTGCTGATGTCGGCTCCGGGTCTGGCATATGGACCTCTGGGCGATCATTGTGCCCATCTGTGTGTCGACATGCAGCGGCTGTTCGCCGAGCCGTCGGAGTGGGCGACACCCTGGATCACCCGTGTCCTTCCCCGGATCGTCAGCCTTGCCGAAAGATATCCTTCACAAACGATCTTCACTCGCTTCCTTCCGGCGCGACGCCCGGGGCAGGGCACCGGCACCTGGAAGCGGTACTATGAACGCTGGGCATCGATGACCATCGACAGGATCGGCGAGGAGATGATCGAACTCCTGCCGCCGCTGGCGGCATGCTGCCCGCCGGCGATCGTTGTCGACAAGCACATCTACTCACCGTGGCCCGAAGGGCATCTGCACACGCTGCTTTCATCCCGCCGGATCGACACTCTCGTCATCACCGGCGGCGAGACCGACGTCTGCGTTCTGGCGACAGTGCTTGGCGCGATCGATATCGGCTACCGCGTGGTTCTGGTGACGGATGCCCTGTGCAGCTCTTCGGATGCAACACACGACGCGCTGATGACCGTCTATCATCAGCGGTTCGCGCAGCAGGTCGAAACGGTCGAGATGGAGACGGTTCTTTCCAACTGGACCTGATCTCGAAGCAATGTCCAGGTCAGGCGCTCAGGTCGATCAAGGCGATGCCGAGATCGGCGTGTTTCGTGCGGCGCAGATGAGCGGGGGACTCGACCAGTGTGACCTCCAGGGTCGGTCGCACCACGCCGCCCAGCAGATGTCCGCCCCGCGTCGCTCCGTCGCTCAGTCCGAGCACGGCATGCAGGTGGAGGCTGGGCTTGCCGTCATCGCCCAAGGCAATGTCGCCGATCGCGCTGAGAACCTCGCACTGCTCGTTGACCGGTATCTTGCGATAGTCCTTTGCCTCGAAATCGAACCAACCGACCGCTGCTCGCTCGAACGCGCCGAGCGCGGTCAGCGATGCGCCGTCGATCTGTTCTTCGCTGGCAAAGGCAGTGAGCACGCCAATCGCCTCTTCGCCAGGCTCGAGCACCACCACGAAGGTCCTCTGTCCCGCGACTTTCGAAACCAGTTTCGATTTCATTGCCGTTGTCCTGTGGCCAAGGTGCAGAAACCTTGGCGGTGAATTTTCAGGCCGGCCCACTTATTCGAACGAACCGTTCGCGTCCCGGTTCCATATTGCGGCAGGCGCGCGGCGTCGAAGCGGCCGGCAGTATCCGCCCGAACGCCTACCCCTCAGCCTTGAAGTTCTTGGCTTCCTTTTTCACCTCTTTCCTGTCGTTGTCGTGCTTGCGGATAAGATCTTTCGCCTGCTTGGGCGAGACGTCGGTCGTTTCGGCCAGATGCACGGCTTCGCGATCTTCGTCTTGTGGCCGGATCTTTTCCTTGGCCATCGGTCTGTCTCCTTTTTTCCGTGTCATGGGACGTAACCAGACAAGCGCCGCCCGGTTCCATGAAACTGCCTTGCTCGAAGGAGCGCCTGCCTCGGTAGAAGCTATTTCGCGGAGGAACTCGACTTGGGAGAGCGCAGCAAAAGTGCGAGCGGCACGAGCAGGGCGGTCGCGATCGCGGAGTAGCGAAACAAGTCCACGTAAGCCAGAAGCGTCGCCTGCCGGCCTATCGTCTGGCCAATCCAGCCGACCGCCTGGACTTTCGCCTCGACCGCGGGCGAGCCCTGAGCGACGAAATAGTCAGTCATGCGCCGAAGCATCTGCTGATAGACAGGCGAGGACTGCGCCGTGTTGCCGATCAGATGGGTCTGATGCAGTTGTGCGTTCTGCGCCACGACGGTGTTGGAGAGCGATACGCCGACGCTGCCGCCGATATTGCGGGCGACATT
The DNA here is from genome assembly GCF_006441495.1 of Mesorhizobium sp. B2-6-4. NCBI lineage: Bacteria > Pseudomonadati > Pseudomonadota > Alphaproteobacteria > Hyphomicrobiales > Phyllobacteriaceae > Mesorhizobium > Mesorhizobium sp. B2-6-4. The sequence continues at coordinate 314 of NZ_VFUE01000008.1, read as the reverse complement.
GATCAGCGCCGAGGCCTGGTTGGTCTTTTGCGGCGGCAGGCCGACATAGGCGGCCGTCGAAATGGGGATGAACAGGAAGGGAAGCCCTACCGTGATGAAAATGCGGGCATAGGTGAAATAGCTGAAACCGGCATTCGGCGACAGTGAAGTCAGGTGCCACAATCCCACGGCAACCGCCGACATGCCGATCATGATCAGGTATTTCGGCTGCACGAAGCCGGAGGCGAAGCCGGAAATCGGCATCAGCATCAGCATGGCGATGCCGCCAGGCATCATCGAAAGTCCCGAAAGCGTCGCGGTGTAGTCGAAGGTGG